>CALWWH010000123.1 GCA_944385195.1 uncultured Oscillospiraceae bacterium
GACGCCATCACCGCCTTCCCCAGCATTCTGCTGGCCATGGTGGTCATCGCCATCATCGGGCGGGGCACCTATAACATCATCGCCGCCCTGGGCATCCTGTTTATCCCCAGCTTTGCCCGCCTGGTGCGCGGAGAGTTCCTCAAATACCGGGATCGGGACTTTGTGCAGTCGGCCAGGTTGGCCGGCATCCCGGCCTGGCAGATCATCTTCGTCCATATTCTGCCGAACACCTGGCCTGTGCTGCTCTCCGGCATGACCATCGGTTTTGACAACGCCGTCCTGTCGGAGGCCTCCATGAGCTTTCTCGGCATCGGCGTCGGCCCCGGGGATGCATCCCTGGGGCGCATGCTCAGCGAGGCCCAGGGATGCCTGTTCTCAGCGCCCTGGTGTACGCTCTTCCCCGCCGTCGTCGTGACTCTCCTGGTCCTGGGCATCGGCCTTGTGGGCGAGGGAATCCGGGAAAGGATCCGGTGAGCCCATGCTGCTGGACATTCAGAACCTCTGCGTGGTTTTCCGGGACCAAAGTACCCCCACCGTCGCAGTCGAACGCCTCGACCTATCCCTGGACCGGGGTGAAATCGTCGGCATCGTCGGCGAATCCGGCTCCGGCAAGTCCACCGCCGTCCACGCCCTGATGGGTCTGCTCCCCGGCGCAGAGGTGACCGGCAAGGCCCTCTTTGAGGGGGTCGACCTGCTGCACCTGCCCGACGAACAGCGGCGCAAATACCAGGGCAATGAGCTTTCGATCATCTTCCAGGAGCCCATGACCTCCCTCAACCCGACCATGAAAATCGGCAGGCAGGTGGAAGAGCCCCTGCGCATTCACACCAAGCTGCCCCGCCAGGCGCGCAAAGAGCGCGCCCTGGAGGCCATGGCTCTGGCGGAGCTGGATGACCCCGAGGCCCTGTACCACTGCTATCCCTATGAGCTCTCCGGCGGCATGCGCCAGCGCGTCATGATCGCCTCGGCCCTGGTGCTGCGGCCCAAGCTGCTGATCGCCGACGAGCCCACCACCGCCCTGGATGTGACCATCCAGGCCGAGATCCTGCGCACCCTCAAGGAGATTAACCGCCGGGAGCACATCGCAATTTGGTTCATCTCCCACGACCTGGGTGTTGTACGGCGCCTGTGCAGCCGCGTTGTGGTCATGCAAAACGGCTTTGTGGTTGAGCAGGGCCCCGTAGACGAAGTGTTCTACCACCCCCAGCAGCCCTATACGCAGCGCCTGCTGGCGTCCCGGCCCACCCGCACGAAGCTGAAAGGAGGCGCTGAGCGTGGCTGACATTCCCATCGTTGAGCTCTCTCACCTCTCCAGCTGGTATGGCCACGGCAAGTCCCGCACCCAGGTGCTCCGGGATGTCTCCCTGTCGCTCTATCAAGGCGAGGTGCTGGGCATCGTCGGCGAGTCCGGCTCGGGCAAGTCGACCCTGGTCAAGTGCATTCTGGGCCTGGTTCGCGACATTGAGGGCCAGATCAGCGTCCGAGCCCTCCGCCCGCAGATGGTTTTTCAGGACCCCTACAGCTCTCTGAACCCGGCGAAGACCGTGGGCTGGATTTTGCAGCAGCCTCTGCGCTGCATCGGCGTCAGGGGCGCGGATATCCGCCGTCAAAAGGTCCTGGACATGATGCAGCTGGTCGGTCTAGGGCCGGATCTCTACGACCGCAGGCCCTCCCAGCTCTCCGGCGGCCAGCGCCAGCGCGTGGCCATCGCCGGGGCGCTGATCCAGGGCAGCAAGCTCATCATCCTGGACGAGCCGGTCTCCGCCCTGGACGTCACTCTCCAGGCCCAGATTCTACAGCTGCTGGCCGACCTGAAGGTCAGGCTGGGTCTGTCCTATCTCTTCGTCTCCCACGACCTGGCCGTCGTCTACCAGCTCTGTGACCGCGTGGCTGTGCTCTACCACGGCCAGATCGTCGAGCAGGGCCCCGTAGACGAGGTTTACGACGCGCCGCAGCACGCGTATACCAAGCGGCTGCTGGAGGCTTCCGTGGCCTCGGATTGACGCCGCAGGCAAACCGCCTTGAGGCAAACCGCCGTGCAGTACCAAACCGGTACTGCACGTTTTTTCTCTATCCCTGCTTGTCAACCCGCTCCCGGTGTGCTATCATCAAGGCGGGAAGTGATCCATATGAAACACTACAATCGCGTTTTGCACCCGGCCGCGCCGGGTGCCGGGAAAGCGCAGGTGCGCCCATGATGGACTTTGAGACCATGCAGGCCCTGCAAAAAACGCTCCGGGAGAAATACCGTGACCGCTGGGGCGATCTGCGCCCTGAGCGGGGCCGAACGCTGCTGCTGTGGGCTATGGCCGAGTGCGGCGAGGTGGCCGACATCCTGAAAAAAGACGGCGAGGACGCCATTTTGCGCGATGCGGCTGTCCGCGCCCATTTCGCCGAGGAGATCTGCGACGTGCTCATGTACCTCACCGACCTGCTGCTCTGCTTCGATCTCACGCCCCAGGAGCTGGAGAGCGCCTACCGCAAAAAGTTCGACTTCAATATGCACCGCCAGCAATGACCAAACGCCTTGTCCCCGCCGGGGCCCGGGGTTTTTTGACGAAAATTTAACCTAAGCCCTGTAATCTTTATCCCATCTTTATCTGCCATGGTGTATAATAGACTCATTGCGTGAAGGGGGGCCTTGCCGTGGAGCCCAAGCCGCACGAGCATATCCTTGTCTGTCTGTCCTCTGCGCCGTCCAATGCGCACATCATCCGCACTGCCGCGACCATGGCCGAGGCCTTTGGGGCGCAGTTCACGGCGCTGTACGTCCAGACCCGGAGCGCCGAGCAGATGAGCCTGGCAGAGCGCTCAAACTTGCAGGCCCGCACCTACCTGGCCGAGCAGTTGGGCTCCACCATCGTGACCGTTCCCGGAGATGACGTCCCCTACCAGATCGCCGAGTTTGCCCGGCTGAGCAAGGTCACCAAGGTCGTCATGGGCCGCAGCAACGCGCCCAATCGCCTGACCAACAGCGCCAGGCAGTCTTTTGAATCTGCATGGCGAACCCAGGTCCTGCTGGAAACCTTGCAGCGGCTACAGCAGGCCCCGGACGAGGCCGCGCTGCTGGACGTCATCGCCAACCAGAGCATGCGGCTGCTCAACCGTCCGCTGGTGATCTATGCCGCCAAGGACGCGCAGCTGGCCCCGGCTGTGCGCTACAACCCCGGGACACAGGTGGCCTTTCCGGGCGAGATCCTTGTGGCACATTGGGCATACGAACATGGCTGCCGCGCCGGCCGCTCCACCGATGTCTTTACGGATGCCGAAGGGCTCTACCTGCCCATCGGCGGCCACGGCGCCTCCTACGCCGTCATAGGC
>CALWWH010000124.1 GCA_944385195.1 uncultured Oscillospiraceae bacterium
GGCGACTTTTTCGCAAGAAATCGAGTCCTTTCCGCCATGCGGCTTTCCTCGAAAAAGTGGCTTTGGCCACTTTTTCGACAGATTCAGACCGGTGGCCCAGGGCCACCGGTCTGTAGTTATAGCACGCAATACTGTGGCACAATGTCCACATATCGCCCGTCTTTGTACAAAAATCCGCCGGGAATGATGCCCAGCCGGACAAATCCGCACTTCTGGTACAGATGCAGCGCCCGGTGGTTCTCCGCCACCACGGCGTTAAACTGTAAAATGCGGTAGCCCAGCTCCTTGCCCTTGGCCTGGCAGTGGCGCACCAGCTGTTCGCCCACGCCTCGGTCGCGGCAGTCCCGCCGGACGGCGTAGCTGGCGTTGCAGATGTGCCCGCAGCGACCCACGTTATTCGGGTGCAGAATATACAGCCCCAGCACCTCGCCGCTGGCCTCGTCGCAGGCCACCGCCGTAAAGTCCTGCGAGGCCCAAAAAGCGGCGCCGTCCTCCCCCAGATACTCCAGCTGCGGGAAGGCTTCCCCGTCCTCCACTACCTGATTCCAGATGAGATTGAGCATCTCCACGTCCGCGGGGACATAGCCCCGGATGACCACGCCCGCCATCAGAGGATCACCAGCGGGTCAGGCTCGTTGGCCGCCATGTGCAAGACGCAGCGGACGACGGCCTCGGCCATCTGGCCAATGACCGTTTCGCTGTAGAAGGCCGTGTGCGGCGTGAGCATCACATTGGGGAAGCTGCGCAGCTGCGCCATTTGCGGGTTGTCAATGACGTCGCCGACGCGGTTATAATAGTATAGGCCATCCTCTTTTTCCAGCACATCCAGGCCCGCAAAGGCCACCTTGCCCGTCTTCAGCGCCGCGATGAGCGCATCGGTGTCGATCAGCAGGCCCCGGGCGGTGTTGACGATCATGACGCCGGGTTTCATCATCGCCAGAGCACTGGCGCTGACAATGTGCGTGCTCTCGGCCGTTACCGGGCAGTGGAGGGTGATCAGATCGCTCTGGGCCCACAGGGTCTCCAGGGGGACGTATTCGCAGGCCAGCCCCGCCTTAGGGTAGGGGTCGTAGGCGATGACCCGGCAGCCAAAGCCCTGCAAGCGGCGGACCACCGCCGCGCCGATGGCGCCGGTGCCGACAACGCCCACCGTGCGCCCCGCCAAGGTGCAGCCAATCTTCCCCTTGAGGCTGTAATCCTGCACCCGCGCGCGGTCGAGGATTTGGCCCAGCTTGCGGCAGCCGGCCAGCATCAGCAGCATGGCGTAGTCCGCCACGGTGTCAGGCTCGTAGGCCACCCGGGAGACCCGCAGCCCCAGCGCCTTGGCCGCAGAAAGGTCAATGTGGTCATAGCCAATGGACCGGGCGGCCAGATAGCGCACCCCCAGGTCGCGGAACCGCCCGAGCAGCGCCGCGTCCATCTGGCAGGGCGTGAAGCTGATGGCCTCGTAGCCCTGGGCCAGATAGGCAGTCTCGGCCGTCGGGTAGACCTCAGTCCAAGCATATTCTATGCCGTACTTTTCCGCCAGCGCGTCGAAATGCGGCTTTTCGTCAAATTCGCGGAAGCAATAGACAAAGAGTTTCATGGAGATTCCTTCTTCCAGAAAAATTGCAGGGATATCATAGCACATTTCCCCGTATGATTCAACCAGATAAAGCAGCAAACCGCCGCCCAAGCCTTGGGACCCTAAATGCTCGGATCTGCCGCAAAAAAGACGCTCTGCACCGCTGCAAAGCGTCTTTTTTGGTCTTTAGGGTCCTATCACCTGCCGCAGCGCCGCTTTCCAGCCCGCGTAGAGCCGGTTTGCCACCGCAGCGTCCATCCCTGGCTCCCATAGGGCGCCCACGGGGCGCAGGCCGGCAAGGGTCTCGCGGTCGCGCCAGAAGCCCACCGCCAGGCCCGCGCAGAAGGCGGCGCCCAGGGCAGAGAGCTCCTCAATGCCCGCCACATCAACCCTACAGCCCAGCAGTCCTGCCAGGAAAGGCATCAGGAATTTGTCCCGCCCCGGGCCGCCGTCCGCGCGGAGGATCGTCAGCTTACGGCCAGTGTCCTGCTCCATGGCCCGCAGCACGTCGGTGATCTGGTAGGCAATGGCCTCCTCGCCGGCGCGGACCAGATGGGCCCGGGTGGTGCCGGAGGTCATACCGACGAAGCTGGCCCGGGCATCGGAGACCCAGTGGGGGGCCGCCAGGCCAGCCAGGGCGGGGACGAGGTAGACACCGTCGTTGCTGTCGATGCCCATGGCCACTTTGCCGGCATCGGCGGGCGTATCCAGGATGCCCAGCTGTTCGCAGAACCACTTGATGATGCCGCCGGTGGTGTTGATGTTGCCCTCCAGGCAGTAGCACAGCTGGCCGCCCTGGCCGTAGGCCACCGAGGCCACCAGACCGTTCTGAGAGCCAATCACCTGGCTGCCGGTGTTCATCATGACGGAGGAACCGGTACCCAGGGTGACTTTGGCGCTGCCGGGACTGTGGCAGCACTGACCGAAAAGCGCCGCGTGGCTATCACCCAGCATGGCGGCGATGGGGATGCCGTCGGGGATGCGGCGGCATCCGGCGGTGACGGCCTTGCTGGCGTCGGACATGACGATCTCCGGGGCCAGCGCCTGCGGCAAACCGAAGAGCGCAAAGGCCCGGGCATCCCATTGAACCCTCTGAAGATCCAGCAGCAGGGTGCGGCTGGCGTTGGTGACGTCGGTGCAGTGCTTTTTGCCCCCTGTGAGCCGCCAGAGGAGGTAGCTGTCCACAGTGCCCATGGCCAGCTCGCCCCTCTCGGCGCGGGCGCGGAGCTCCGGGTATGCCTTCAGCAGCCAGGCCGCCTTGGGCGCAGCAAAGAAGGGGCTGGGCTCCAGCCCGGTGACGGCGCGAAGGTAGGCATACTCCCCCTTCAAAGCTTCGCAAAGCGCCGCAGCACGGCCATCCTGCCAGACGATGGCGTTGTGGACGGCCTTCCCTGTATCGCGCTCCCAGAGCAGAACGGTCTCCCGCTGATTGGACAGGCCGATGGCGGCCACATCGCTCCAGCCAAGGCCCGCTGCCGCCAGCGCCTGCTCCATGGCCAGCTCCGTATTGGCGATGATTTCCTCCGGGTCGTGCTCAACCCATCCGGGCTTTGGGTAGTATTGCTGGTGGTCCAGGAGGGCCTTGCCCAGGATTTTTGCTCCGCGGTCAAAGACCACGGCTTTGGTGCCGGCCGTGGACTGATCCACGGCGAGGATCACAGCCATGCTGCGGCCTCCTTTGCAATGGACGCGGCGTCCAGGCCGAAGTCGGCGTAGATCTCATCTGCTGTGCCCACGGGGGCGTTCTCATCCGGGAAGGCCAGGACCTTCACCGGCACGCCCATCTCGGACACTGCCACGCATACGGCGCTGCCGAAACCGCCGGAGCGGACGTGCTCTTCCACGGTCAGGAGTTTGCCGTACCGCCTGGCCAGGGCGCGGATGGTCTGCTCGTCCAGGGGGGCCACGGTGTGGAAGTCCCAGACAGCGAGCTCTTTGCCCTGCTTGGACAGTTCTTCTGCGGCCCGGAGCGCATTGAGGCCCAGAACGCCGCAGGAGAGGATCACCCCGTCCTCTCCCTGGCGCAGGCAGCTTGCCTTGCCCAGGGTGAGGGTCTTTAAGGTTTCCTCACCATAGACATTGGCTGTCGCGGCGCGGCCAACACGGATATATACCGGGCCGTACAGCTCCAGGGCCTGCTCTGCCAGCACCGCAGCGGAGGCGGCGTCGGCGGGGATGACCACGGTCATGCCCGGCAGGGCCCGCATGGCGGCGATGTCGTTGGTGCTGTGGTGGGTCTGCCCCAGAGATTCGTAAGAAGCGCCGCCGCTGACCCCCAGCAGCTTGACATTGGTCTGGCTGTAGGCCAGATCGGTTTTGACCTGGTCATAGCAGCGGGCGGTGAGAAAACTGGCGGGGGCGCAGGCAAAGGGGATCTTGCCGGTCAGAGCCAGGCCGGCGGCCATGCCCACTTCATTCTGCTCGGCAATGCCCACCTCGATGAAGCGCTCGGGATGCTCCTTGAGAAAGCCCTCCAGGGATGCAGATCCCCGGGCGTCAGAGGTCAGGGCGACGATGCGCTCGTCGGTCCTGGCCCGCTGGGTGAGCATGTCGGTCACCGCCTTGCGGGCAGGGACATAGTCCGCCCCGGATTTGGCCCTGGGCGCTTTCAGCCGGGCGGGGATCGCCTGGCCGCCATTGGCGGTGATCTGCGCATTGAGCTGCTCCACCGCTTGCAGATACTGCTGGTCATTAGGGGTGCCGTGGTGCCATTTGGCGACATTTTCCATATAGGAAACCCCCTTGCCCTTGATGGTATTGGCAAGGATACAGCGGGGTTTGCCGCTGGCGTTCTGGGCACGAAGCGCGGTCCGGAGGGCTTGCAGATCGTTGCCATCGATCTGGGTGACCTCAAAGCCAAAAGCGCGGCACTTCTCGTCCAGAGGGTCCAGGGCCATGACATCTTCCGTGCAGCCGCCAATTTGCAAGTGGTTGCGGTCGATAATCCAGGTCAGATTGTCCAGCTGATAGTGGGCAGCGGCCATGGCCGCCTCCCAGTTGGAGCCCTCCGCCAGCTCCCCATCGCCGGTGAGGACGTATACCTGGGCTCCGCTGCCGGAGAGTTTCAGCCCCTTTGCCACGCCGGCGCCCACGGGCAGGCCGTGGCCCAGGGACCCGGTGTTCAGCTCCACGCCGGGGACGTGGTTGGTGGGGTGCCCGCCCAGGCGGGAGTTGTGCTGGATGTAGGTCATCAGCTCCTCCTCGGGCAGGTATCCCGCCATTGCCAGGACAGCGTAGAGGGCGTCGGAGACGTGGCCCTTGGAGAGGATAAACCGGTCACGATTGGGGTCATTGGCGGCAAATTGTGCCGGAGACTGGTTCATGACATCAAAGTAGAGCGCCGTCAGGATGTCGCAAGCGCCCAGCGCGCCGCCAATGTGTCCGCCGCCGGTGTGATAGTCCATCTCCAGGATCAGCCGGCGCAGGCGGGCGGCCTTGGCCCGCAGTTCCCGCAGTTCAGCCATGGCAGTAGCCCTCCCATCCCAGGTAATTGCCCAGAGCCTCCATCAAGACCTCAGCGACCTGGCCGCGGCCCATGCAGACGTGGTGCTCAAAGCCGTTTGTGCACAGATAGTCCATCAAGCTTTGCAGGCCGGGAACATGGCAGACCGCGAAGCCGCCGGGCGTCCAGGCCTCGTCGTCGGTAAACTCGCCCTGACCGGTGTAGAACTTGATTTTGCCGGCAAGATCGTCCGTGGTGACCTTCGCATAGGTAAAAGGCCCTGCGGCGACGCGGCCCTTGCAGGCGCCAAAGCAGAGATCTTTTTGGATGGTGGTGCCTAAAACATCCAGAGAGCCGATCTCCGGCGCGCCGGACTGCATAAAGGATTTCGGGAAATTGGAGCAGTGCAGGCAGATGCACTTGTCGCGGTCCTCGGCGTAGTTGTTGTTCCAGTCCAGGTAGCCGGCGGGGCTGCCGCAGGCCAGCTTCATGGCCAGCATGGTCACAGCGCCCATGACGTCCATCTCACAGGCGGCAGGGATGCCGTTTTCGCCGGTTATGGACATGGTCAGGCAGGCGGCGCAGCCAAAGTGGTACTCCAGGCTGTCCCAGCATTGCAGGGCGTAGGCGTCAATGTGGTTTTTCTCAACCCAGGCCTCGACAGCGGCCAGCAGTTTGGCGTTTTTGAGCAGTTTTTCTCCGGTGGCCTCGGCGTTGGGATTGCCATAGGCGCGGATGCGCTCCAAATTGGCGGCAATGACGGGGTCATTGTCGTCGTAGGCGCTGGCCATGGCCTGCATCTGGCTCATGTCAATGACCACGCAGCTCAGGCCGCTTCTTTGCAGGAGCTTTTCAGAGCAGCGGGTAGTGCGGAAGGCGTCGGGGCGGGTGCCGATGGCGCCGATGCGGGCGCCTTTGAGCCCGCCGACGACCGCGCAGATGCGGCTAAAGCGGGCAACCTCCGCGTCAAAGAGCTCGCTGTCCAGGGGCAGGGTATGGGTCCGGGTGTTGGTGAACTTGATGCCGTTCTGGTTGAGGTTGGCGCAGACGGATAACTTGCCGCAGAAGGCATCGCGGCGGTGGGCCAGATCCAGCGCATCGAGGCAATCGTCCGCAGCAACGACCAGGACGGGGACATCCAGCTTTGCCAGAGCCAGCGTGCTGCTGACGCCAACCTCATCTCCGAAGTTGGGCAAGATGACGATGACCCCGTCGATACGCTCGCGGTGGGCTTTGAATAGCTCCGCGCAGCGCAGCGCGTCGTCATAGCTCTCGATGGCGCCATACTTGACGGCGGACGCTTCGATCATCACGATCTGGTGTCCCATAGCAGCCATGCGCCGCTGGACGATGCTGCGGGCGGTCAGCGCCAATGCGCCGGGAAAGAAAGCGCGGGTGGATACAATAATGCCAAAAGTCATGGGGTTCCCTCCTAAGATGGTTAAGGGCGGAAGCCTGTAGTTAAAATAGTTTATTTAACAAGTATAAGGCAGATTACAGGGATTGTAAATGGGCATTTGGCACAATCTTGCGGTGGATAACTTGTGGATTCTGCCATATTGCGGCATAGTTACAACGGAATGGCGTCAAAAACCATCCGTTTGTTTAGTAAACAAACGCCCGCACGGATCAGGCTCCTCCGCGCAGGCGTTTATGTGGTTATTGTTTACACATCGCCGGCGAGATCCTCCTCAGTGACCGTGATAGGCTGGCCGTCACTGGTCAGATCTTCCTCCGGGATCTCCACGGGGACAAAGCTGTCCGCTGAGCCGGCGGCGGTGTCTAAGTTGGTGCCCGCGCCGACGGTGATGATACGGTTGGAAACGGCATAGTTGGACTGCGCCTCCTGAACGGTGGAGAGCACGTTGCCCTCAGGGTCCTTGACGGTGCGATAGGTGTTGATGCGGTAACCGGTATAGGGGGTCGCGCCCGTGACCTCATAGTAGCCCACCGGCTTCGTCTCATCCTCCACAATCACCTCTTCCCAGGGGGTGGTGGAGAGGATGAGGTAGTCCATCTCGACGGTGTTGCCGGTGACATCCGTGCCCATCAGGGAGACGTTGACGTAGTTGTTATTGGTATTGGCATAGATCATGATGGGGTAGTCCGTGTTGTTGCGGAAGACGAAGTCGACGCTGCCCCAGTAGACCGTTGCGTCCATGCCATAGGGGACATAGCTGACCAGATACATATGCTCGGTCCGGTCGACAATCTCCAGGTTGGCGTACAGCGCCGCGACATAGATGGTGGAGGCCACCTGGCAGACGCCGCCGCCGACCTCCCGCTGGCTGATGCCGCTGACATAGACGGTGCCGGACTGATAGCCCTTGGCTTCGGTGCGCTCGCCGACCACGTCGTTGAAGCTGAAGCATTCGCCGGGCTGGATTACCGTACCGTTGATGGCCTTACAGGCCAGGGTCAGGTTCGTGGTGCGGGCGGCGTCGGGGTAATAGGCGCTGGAGCAGTTGCCCAGGGACTCGCGGAAGAGATTGTCGTTGAGCGTCTTTTTGTCGATCTGGGCCGGGACCTCCACCAGGGGGATGGCTACGGTCTGGCCAGGTTCTGCCGCCTCCAGCAGCTGGGCGGCGCGGTCCATATCGATGTCCCAGCCGGACTCCGCCTCGGCAATGCCGGTGGTCACCGGGTCATAGCGGGCGTTTTTTGGCTCGATATAGATCTGATCCCGCAGCAGGGTCAGTTCTTCGGCGGCGCTGCCGACTGCGGTATAATCGTAGCTGAAGTCCTCGACTTCCAGCTGGGAGTAGGCCTCCAGCACCGCCTCATACAGGCCCTCGGCATCCAGGCTCACGCCCACGGTACCGGGGGTAAAATACAGCACACCGTCTTCGACCCGGTAGCTGGCAGAGCCCTCCTCGGTAGAGATTGCAGCGGCCGCCTCGCGGATGGTGCTGCGGATGGCAGCGGCATCGATGCTGTAGTCCAGGCTCAGCGGGATGGCTCTGCCGCCCGACTGCAGGGCCTGGCGGACATAGTCACCGGGGCCAGCGACCGAGGCGGTGCGGATGTGATCAAACTTCAGCTGGCGGTCCGGCAGCGTGACGGTCAGCACCTCGTCGGGCAGGCCCTCCACATAGGCCGCCAGGGCGGCAAAGGCCTCCTCCTCGGTCATGCCGGATACATCGACCTGGCCAATCCAGGTCCCCGGGGCGATGGACAGGCCGTTATTCTGCTCGGTTTGGCTGGGCGTGGGGTCTGCGGTAGGGGTCTCAAGGGCGGGCTCGTCCGGCGCCCGGCTGCGGACGAGCCAGACGCAGACGCTGGCGACCAGAATCAGCGCCGCCAGGGCGATGCACAAAATCAGCACCGCAGCCTGCGTCTTTGTGACAGTAGCGGGTTTTTTGGACATAGGTGTCCCCTCCTGTGGTAATCATTGGTCATTAGACGCGCTGCCGCGCCCGATGGTTCCATCATATCATTTACGGCCAGCAATTGCAAGGGCGAGGGCTGTCGAAGCGCAGCGGGATTGATGCCGGTGTGCCACTCCTCTGCTCAAAAAGTGAACCGGACCACCGTTTTTGGTGGCCCGGTCGTTTTTGTGGTGGTCTATTAGGGGAAATTGGAGGTGCTGCTTCGCGGTAGATACGGTTATGACACGACGATATGGGCGGCGCCGACGTTGTAGCGCTTGCTCTTGTTGGGCATACCGCCAAAGCCTCTCTCGCTCCAACCGAAGCCCGCGACGCTCTCCAGCGGCTCGATGGTGCCGGCGATGACGCGCTTATCCAGCTCGATGAAGTCGTCGAGGATGTCAGGCAGGAGGTGCGTACCGTTGTGGGCGGGGTTGATGATGTCGAAGTCCGCAGCGTAGGTCTTGAGCTTTTCCATGTTGGCCAGGTGTGCCGGGAGCTTTTCTCTGCTCAGAAGCACCTGACCGGCGTCCAGCTCATCGCCGGTGAACAGCTGGCGCTCGTTGTAGTCGAGGTAGGCCATGGAGCCGGGATGGTGCGCGCCGATGGCGATGCACTTGATCTTGCGGCCGCCCAGATCGATGATCTCGCCATCCTGGATCACACGGCACTTATAATCGGGGAAGGGCATAGACTCCATTTGCTTCTTCATCTCTTCACCAAAGGCGTTCTTGCAGTCCTTGGTGGACGCCTCGCTCATCCAGCACTCTTCCCAGAAGGCGTTGCCGCCGGTGTGGTCGAAGTGGCCATGGGTGTTGGCCACGATCACAGGCTTATCGGTAATGGTCTCCACGAAGGCGCGCAGGTCGCCCTGGCCATAGAAAGAGTCAATCAGCATCGCCTTCTCCTCGCCGATGAGCAGATAGACGAAGTGGGGAGAGCCCTGGAGCATAATGGTCCAGGTGTTGGGGCCGGTGTGCCACTTGCCGTAGATGTAACCTCTTTCGTTGACATTCGGATTTGCCATGAGACAGTCCTCCTTAATGATCTTATTAAGATATTTCAATTGTACCACGGGCTTTTCTGTAACGCAATTGGCGAATTGGGACATGATGCACCCCCGGCTTGACTCCCCTGCCCTGGTATGCTATGATGTAAAAAAATTCAAATTAGGAGCTGAATCGCCATGATCTCTTTTGAAAACGATTATTCCGAGGGCGCGCATCCGCTGGTATTGCAGCGCCTGATTGACACCAATCTGGTCCAGACCCCCGGCTACGGCAACGACGAGTTCTGTACTGCTGCCAAGGAGAAGATCAAGGCTGCCTGCCAGGCGCCGGACGCGGAGGTCTTCCTGCTCACCGGCGGCACCCAGACCAACGCCGTCGTCATCTCCACCCTGCTGGCAGACTACGAGGGCGTTGTGGCCACGGTAGAGGGCCACGTTGCCACCCACGAAGCCGGCGCCATTGAGTACACCGGTCACAAGGTCCTGACCCTGCCGGAACACGATGGCAAGCTAGACGCCGCCGAGCTGGACGCCTATGTGGAGTCCTTCTACAAGGGCAGCAGCTACGACCACATGGTCTTCCCCGGCATGGTCTACATCTCCCACCCGACGGAATTTGGCACCCTCTACACCAGGGCGGAGCTGGAGGCCCTGAGCGCAGTTTGCCGCAAGCACCAGCTGCCTCTGTACCTGGACGGCGCGCGCCTGGGCTACGGCCTGATGAGCGACGGCACAGATCTTACCCTGCCCCTCATCGCAAAGCTCTGCGATGCCTTCTACATCGGCGGCACCAAGGTCGGCGCGCTCTGCGGCGAGGCAGTGGTCTTTACCCACGGGTGTACCCCGAAGCACTTCATCACCATGACCAAGCAGCACGGCGCCATGCTGGCCAAGGGCCGCCTGATCGGGTTGCAGTTTGACGCGCTGTTCACCGATGATCTGTATTTCCGCATCAGCCGCCATGCCATCGAGATGGCCTACCGGCTCAAGGATGGCCTCGCGGCTAAGGGCTGCCGCTTCTTCCTGGACTCCCCCACCAACCAGCAGTTCATCATCCTGGACAACGAAACCCTCCGGCGCCTGCAAGAGAAAGTTGCCGTCACCGTCTGGGGGCCCTATGACGAGCAGCACACCATCGTCCGCCTCGTCACCAGCTGGGCCACCCAGCCCGAGGCTGTGGACTATCTGCTCTCGCTGCTCTAAGCGCACAGCGGAAATCGGCTTGACATGCATGGGTTCGCATGTGATCGTAAAATTTTGTCAAAAGTCCGCGCCATATTTTGTGCTCCTTGCTCAGATTGGGGGTCAGGAGTCCGAAGAGACAATAATTTTTCTGAAAAAGCCGAAATAACACTTGATTTTAAGGCGATTTGACGCTATAATGTATTTCTGCATGAAACGGTTCTTAGGGCTGACTTGCCCGCCGTATGCCGTTAAAAAAGATAGGAGGAGGTGTAATAATGGCCAATATTAAGTCTGTGAAGAAGGACGTCATCCGCTCCCGCGCGAACCGCGAGAAGAATCGCATTGCTAAGAGCGTCCTGCGTACCTCCCTGAAGAAGTTCAACGCCGCTGTCGAGTCCGGCGATAAGGCTCAGGCCACCGCCGCTTATACCGCAGCTGTCAAGACCATCGATATGTCTGTGACTAGGGGCATCATCCACAAGAACAACGCCGCTCGCAAGAAGAGCAGCATCACCCTGAAGCTCAACGCGATGGCTTAATCACCGCAACCTGAGGACCG
The DNA here is from genome assembly GCA_944385195.1 of uncultured Oscillospiraceae bacterium. GTDB lineage: Bacteria > Bacillota > Clostridia > Oscillospirales > Oscillospiraceae > RUG11142. Next base: position 11,128 of record CALWWH010000124.1, read on the forward strand.
GCACAAGCGCCGGTCCTTTTTTCGTGATATAAACGTGATATAAAAAGGAGTACTGATCATGGCGGCGCTATTTTCGCCTGCGACCATCGACTTTCTCTGGGCCCTGCGCTTTAACAACAACCGCGAGTGGTTCCAGGAGCATAAACCCACTTATGAAGAACACCTGTTGCAGCCCATTCGGGCCTTAGCCAGCGCCGTATACGATGCCTTTACCGATGCCCATCCGGATTTGGGACTGAACCTGCACATCAGCCGTATTTACCGCGATGCCCGGCGGCTCTATGGCCGCGGGCCCCTGAAGGATTATCTGTGGTTCACCATCGAGCAGCCCAGCGCAGACCACCAGGCGCGCCCGGGGTTTTACTTCACCATCAGTCCTGAGCGCTGGGGCTATGGCATGGGCTTCTATGAGGCCCGGGCGGCGGTGATGCAGGCCTACCGCCAGGACATCGACCGAAATCCGCAGCGGGCCCTGGACCTGGCGCAGCGGTTCGGCGCCCAGGACACCTTCCGCCTCTGCGGCCCGCTCTACGCCCGCAGCAAGGGCGGCCCCGGCGGGGAGCTGACCGAGTGGTATAACCGCCGTTCGCTGGGCCTGGAATTTGAGTCTGAGCCCGATGAGCGGCTCTTCAGCCCAGGGCTGGCAGAACGTATGGCAGAGGGGTTTGAGTTCCTGCTGCCCTATTACCAGTGGCTGTTCGGCATCGCCTCACGCAGCGACGCCGATGGCCGCGACGATCGGTGAGGGAAAACCAGAACCCAGGCCCGGCGCGCATCAGGCAAAAGAGCAGGCTGTCATACGGCAGCCTGCTCTTTTGGGGCCTTATTGCGCCTCGCGAATCGTCACATCATACTCGTTGACGCCGGAAACGTCGTTTTCGATCTTGATAATATATTCCATGTGGAAGGTGCCGCCCTGCTCATTGAGCTCGGACTCGACCTTGCGGGCGCGCACGCCGATGAGCAGCGCGCCGAAGCCCATGTCGTACAGGGACTCATGGGTGTGGCCCTCTTCAAAGACCATCTGGGAGTTGAGCGCTCCGCTGCGGGTCATGGTAATGCAGTGGGGCGCCACGTCAAAGGTCGTCACTGTGCCCTCCAGGCCGGTGATCTCACTCTCGGCGTAGCTGATGGAGTAGATGCCTTCGTCGTTACAGCTCATGGTGCCGTCGGTGACCAGCTTAACCTGTTCAGAGGTCTGCCCCTCGTACTTCTGGCAGCCCACTACGGAAATGATCACATCTTTGGTACAAAACATGGCGGCCTCACTTTCCTGCTTCTATGGCATAGTCGATGAGCTTTGTCAGCAGCTGGTCGATGGAAATACCGCTGGCCTCAAAGAGCTTTGGATACATGCTGATGGAGGTAAAGCCGGGCAGGGTGTTGATCTCATTGAAGACTGGCTCGCCCTCGGGGGTCACGAAGAAGTCCACCCGGGCCAGGCCGCGGCAGCCCAGGGCGGTATAGATCCGAACGGCGATGTCTCGGATCAGCTCTGCGGCGTTCTCTGGGATGCGAGCGGGGATGATGCACTGGGCGGTGTCGGTAACGTATTTGGCGTCGTAGTCGTAAAACTCCGCGCCGGCATCGATCTCGCCGCAGATGGAGGCGGCGGGGCGGGCGTTGCCCAGGACGGCCACCTCGACCTCCTGCCCGACGATGGCCTCCTCAACCAGGACCTTTTCATCATACTCCGTGGCCAAGTTCAGCGCAGCGAGCAGCTCGGCGCGGCTGTGGACCTTGGACACGCCCACGGAAGAGCCGGTGCCTGCGGGCTTGACAAAGCGGGGATAGGGCTCCTGCTCCAGCCGGTCCAGGACAGCATCGGGGTTGTGCTGTAGCTGCGCCGCAGTGACCAGCTGCCAGGCGGCTTGACGGACACCGATTTTGTCGGCCACCAGCTTGGTCATCGTCTTATCCATGGCGGCAGCGGAGGCAGCCACGCCGGAGCCGACACAGGGGATGTTAGCCAGCTGCATGAGTCCCTGCATCGCGCCGTCCTCGCCGTTGGCGCCGTGCAGGACCGGGAAGACGCAGCCGACGTCCTCGCTGTACCAGCTGTCGTCGGTCTCCACCAGCAGGCCCTGGCCTCGGGCGGGAGAGAGGATGGCCGGGCGGTTGTCCGGGCACTGCTCCCAGCGGCCGGAGGGCAGAGCGGAGTAATCGTTGGAGCCGTAGAGCATCCAGTGTCCATCCCGGGTGATACCCACGGGCAGAATGTGATACCGCTCGGGATCCAAATGATGGAGTACCGTCTCGGCGCTGCGCAGTGAGACCTCATGCTCCGGGGAGACGCCGCCAAAGAGTACGCAGACGGTCAGTTTGTTCATGTAAAACCCTCTTTTCGGTTGATGCTTAAGGTATGATACTCCGTGAGATATCCCTATATACTATATGCGATTTTGCTCCATAAAACAAGCCTTATTTTCTCCGATAATTCGCCTGTTTTCGATGAAATTAACAGTGGAAATTCCCATACGCCTGCGCTATAATAGAAGTGCAGAGACGCCAAGCAACGGAAGGGGGCCTGCACATGAAAATCGAACTGACAGACAAACAATTTCGCCGGCTTTTGGACATGGTCTTCATCGGCAACTGGATCTTAAACTCCACCCGGGGGGAGGATCGCTTCCACGACTATGACGAGGTGGAGAGCAAGCTCTTCGGCCTATGTAAGCACGGCCCGCTGGCTAGCCTCACTGAGGAATGGGGCGGTGTGGACATACCCTCCAGAGCCTTCTGCGAGGGAGGCATCCACGAGGCGATTATGGACTATGAGGACACCGTCTTCTTTGAGATCCTCGCTGAGGAGCTCGCCCGCCGGGACATGGATTACCAGCCCATCTCCCAGGAAAACTATGATGAGCTGGTCTCTCGCATGGACGAATACATCACCGAATTTGAAGCCCACGGCACGGACAACATCCTGGTGGATAATCCAGAGCTGGGACAGTAAACCTTGCCGCGTTTGCAGCAGCGTTCACCAGTCCTAAGGGCTTCCGGCCTCCCCCCACCTGCGGCATCACAAACGCAGGCGGGGGGATATCTTTTCACGGGGAAAGGATATCCCCCCGCAGATCGCGGCGCGGCCGCGGCACCCCGCCAATACGGATACAGCGCCCCGGCTGCCTGGCCGGGGCGCTGTAGGAGGCAAAGCTTACCTGGAGTGGTCGAACAGCTCGATGCGCTCGCCCGCGGGGCCCCGGAAGAAGATGTTCTTGGAGCCGTTGGGGAAGAAGCTGGGCATGGCGCCGATTTTCTCGCTCTCCATCGCGATGCCCTTGGCCTTGAGCTCGGCGACCAGAGCCTCAATGTTTTGAACCTCAATGGCGATGTGATCCACAATACCGTGGACGTCCCGGGCGCCGGAACCGACAAACTCGATAACCATGCCGCCCAACTCCACAAATTCGATGGTCATGGGCCCCATGGCCATGGTGTAGTAGGGGCGGAAGCCCAGGTTATCGATGTAAAACTGTGCGCACTTCTTGGGGTCGTCGGTCATGATGCCGATGTGGTGCAGCCCGCGAACGATATACTCCTTAGACATGCTTAGTACCTCCGTTTTGTTGAATCGTTATCTTCATGGTATCATACTCTCAGCCCCTTGACAAGGGAAATTTTG
>CALWWH010000125.1 GCA_944385195.1 uncultured Oscillospiraceae bacterium
CATCGTCGCCGGCAGCGCGGCGTGTATGAAGTTGGACGGCAGCATCCGCCATCTGGATGAGCAGCGGCTCCTGCCGCCGGATACGGAGCAGATCGTGTCTGAGATCTATGCGGCGGCCGGACGTTCCATGGAGAGCTTTCGCCTGGAGGGGGACGACGATTTCTCCTTCTCTATCGCGGGATTGGCTCGCTTCCGCGTCAATACATACCGTCAGCGCGGCTCCATGGCGACGGTCATCCGCATCGTGGCCTTTGACATCCCGGACTGGAAGAACCTGGGTATTCCGGAACAGATCATGAGTCTCTCTGAGCTCAGCTCTGGCATGATCTTGGTCACCGGTGTTGCCGGCAGCGGCAAATCGACTACCCAGGCCTGCATCATTGACCGCATCAACCGCACCCGCAGCTGCCATATTGTCACGCTGGAGGACCCTATCGAGTACCTCCACCGCCATCAGAAGAGCATCGTCAGCCAGCGCGAGATCTCCATCGATACGGAGGACTGTCTGTCGGCCCTGCGGGCATGTCTGCGGCAGGCGCCGGACGTGATCCTCCTGGGTGAGATGCGCGATGCGGAGACCATCCGCACTGCCATTACTGCTGCCGAGACCGGGCACCTGCTTATCGCTACGCTGCACACCAAGGGCGCGGTCAACGCCATCGACCGCATTATCGATTCCTTCCCCAGCGGCCAGCAGGGTCAGATTCGCGTCCAGTTGGCTTCGGTGCTGCGAACGGTAGTCTCCCAGCAGCTGCTGCCGGATGAGAATGGCGGCATGACTCCGGTTTACGAGGTTATGCATGTCAATAACGCCATCCGCAACCTCATTCGCGACAACAAGACCCACCAAATCGACAATGCCATTGCCCAGGGCGGCCGCGAGGGAATGATCTCCATGGACCAGTCCCTGCTCAAAAGCTATCACGCTGGCAAGATTAGCAAGGAAACGCTGCTAAACAATGCTGACCATCCGGAGCAGCTGCAAAGAGGCTTATAAAGAGACTGATAAAAAGATCCCGACCACACGGTCGGGATCTTTTTACGGTTCTGCTGCCGTGTACGTCTGCACTAGCTTGGCCTGCACTACCCAGCGCGTCGTTCTGATGCCGGTGCCGGTGCAGGTGGAGAGTGTCAGAATCTGGTTGCCCATCTCCAGGTACATACCTGGGTCCCAGACAGACTGGGACAGGCAGAAATTCAGGAAATCGCGGGTCATTTGCTCCGAATCAAAGCGGATCAGATAGGTCAGCGAGTAGATCGAAGCCTCGTAGGCGGCAAAAATTTCATACTGGTTGCACTTGCCGTCGATGGAGAGAAACACATAAGGGTGCTCGTCCCGGTAGGACTTGTCGGCGTAGTATTTTAAAGAGCCAAACATGCTGTCGTCGTTCCAGCGGTGGCCGTAGACAATGGTGTGAAAGCCGCTCAGATCCGGCTGGCTGGTATAATCGAGAAAAATCGCGCCGGCCTGGTTTTGCTGCAAATCCCAGGTGGTGTTGAGATAATACTCGTTGTCCTCTGCCTGCAACAAGGGGTAGCTCAGCTCCGTATCCGGGATGGCAATCCAGCCCAGTACGTCGGGGTTTACTACCTGCAGTGCGGGCAGATCGACCGCCAGCATGGAGTCCACAACAGCCTGGATGGGGTCGCGTTCTTCGGCCACTTCAGGCGCTTCGGTCTCGGGCGCATCCTCTGCGGAGGGTTCAGCGGGCGCGTCGGAGCTTTCATCAGAGTCCTGAGGGGCTTGGGCTGCGGGAGGATCAGGCTCTGTCGGGTCCATCAGCGAGGGGATTTCTGCATGGGCGATCTCGGCGGCGGCGTCGTTGCTCTTGTGCATACGGCCGGTCTGGATATAGTACCGCACCAGCATAAAGACGCTCAGAGCCAGCACCAAGGCCAGTATAACGCTTAAAATAATGAGGATGCGTCTTTTCAAAGCTTATCGCTCCAATCCAAAGCGCGATTTAAGGATGGCGGGGACATCGACTTGTTCTGTGATTGTTTTGACGCCGTTGTGGACTTCGGTGAAGTCACTGTTTCTGAGGCTCAAGTAGCCATCTGGGGTGCGGAGGTTTGCCCAGCGGTTGGTGACGAAGCCGGAGGTGGGAATAGAGGAGCATTGGTAGCTCAGGGGGGCAAAATCTGCGTCCATGAAAGCGGCCAGGCAGAAAAAGACCACGACCACATCCTCGGGCTCTGCGGTGTTGTCCTCGCCGATGGCGTTGCCGGCGCCTCTGCGGCGGCTGACGCGATACCATCCGTCTGGGGCCTCGTCGATCCAGTAGGTTTCGCCGTGGAAGGTCTGGCGTTTGGGGGATAGCTCGATGGCAAAGGGAGCCATGGCTCCGCCGTAACCGACGTCGCAGAAGTAGTGTTTGCCGTCCAGGCGGATGACCACACCGCGGTGCATCACGGGGCGGATCTCATCGCTGCGAGCCAGACGGCACATGACGCTGTAGGCGTCGAAGCCGAAGGCGCGGAGCAAGGCGGCGAAAATGCCGTTGAGCTCGAAGCAGTAGCCCCCGCGATGGCGGGTGACCACTTTGTCGTAGAGACTGGGGATGTCCATGACCACGGGCTCGCCATAGTCACAGCAGCTGAGATTCTCAAAGGGGACGCTGCACTGGTGGCAATAGACCAGTTCGTTGAGGTTCTCACGGCTCAGTTCGCGGCTGCCGGTGTAGCCAATGCGGGCCAGATAGGCCTCCAGATCAGGAAGCGGTTCGTAAATAAACTCTGCCATGGCTCAGATGTTCTCCGTGGGGCGGATGTTCATGTACTGTTCCAGCAGGGCTGGGACCTCTGCGTCCGTGACCTTGCGGACAGTCTTGACCCCTTTGTCCATAATGACAAAGTCATCACCGATCAGGCTGATGTAGCCGCTGGGGGTGCGCAGGGAGCACCAGCGCCTCTGGACGAAGATATTATCCCTGACACGGGAGGTTTGGTAGTTGACGGCCTCGTAGTCCTCATCGATGGCAGCGGGGAGGGAGAAGTAGAGCAGTCCCATATCGTCGCCCTTGTCGGTGGCCTCATCGCCGATGCCATGATGGCGGGCGCGGCAAAGCTCAAACCAGCCCTCTTCCAGATACTTGACCCAATAGGTCTCATTCATGACGGTCTGGCGCTTCTCAGAGAGCTCAACCGCGAAGGGGGCCATGGCGCCGCCGAAGCCGACGTCGCAGATGTACTTCTTGCCATCAAGACGGATGATCACTGCCCGGTGGGAGATAGGGCGGGGGGGCATGTCAGGGGCGATGATGACGCGCGCCAGACAGGTGTAAGCATCGAAACCCAGAGTACGCAGCAGGGTAGAGAAGAGGCCGTTGAGCTCAAAGCAGTAGCCGCCGCGGCCGTGGTTGACAACTTTCTCAAAGACATGAGGGATGTCCAGATAGACCGTCTCACCATAGGCGCAGCCGGACATATTTTCAAAGGGGACCCTCAGCTGATGGGCGTAGATCAGGGCGTTGAGCGTTTCCAGATTGGGTTCCCGAGAGCCGGTGTAGCCAATGCGGGCCAGATAGGCGTCCAGATCCGGCAGGGGAGCGTAGCTGAATAGAGGCATGGCAAGTCATTCCTTTTTTTAGTATCCTTTATAGTTTACACGCAAATGAAGTGAAGGTCAACCCCCCAAAAAACCGGGATCTGTTGCATGAAGGCCTCTGCCGCCGGCATGGATGGATTCGTGTGCAGGTTGCCTATTGACCAATGGGCGTAGCTGTAGTATACTAAAGTAAATCACTATGAAATGAGGTACCAACATGACAAAATACCCCTTCTCCCCGGAGGAGTTGACCGTTGTCAAGACCTATCCCAGCGCGGGTATGGACCGTATGACTGAGCAGTTTCGCACGCCCATCACCGCCCGTGAGAATCTGCGCGCTTTCGTCAGCGGGCAGACGCCCTGCTGGATGCCTGACGGCGAGATTGTAAACTTTACCCCCGATATTGTCCCGGATAACATCGCCCGTGCCTTTGTTCAGGAAGCTAAGCCCATGACGGATGTGGGTGGCCCGGATATGTTCGGCACCATGTGGGTCTATGATCCCCAGGCCCACGGGTCTATGGTTGTCCCCGGCAATCCTCGTCTGGAGGATGCCAACGACTGGCGCGAGGTCATCCCCATGCCAGACGTGGACAGCTGGGACTGGGCTGGCTGCGCAGAGCGCAACAAGGACTATCTCAGCGGCGATGCGCCGATTTTCACCACCCAGTTCAGCGGCCTGTTTGAGCGCCTGATCTCTTTCATGGACTTCGAGGGCGCCGCGCTGGCCCTGATCGATGAGGATCAGCAGGACGCCGTCAAGGAGCTCTTTGAGGCCCTGACCGACGTGTACATCAAGATCTTGGACAAGTTCGTCGATATCTTCCATATTGACGGATACACCTTCCACGATGACTGGGGTTCCCAGCGCAGCCCCTTCTTCTCCCGGCAGACCTGGCTGGAGATGATTGCGCCCTATATTAAGAAGCTGGTGGATCATTGCCATGCCCGCGGCGTCATCTTTGAGCTGCACTCCTGCGGCTGCACCGAGTCCATGATTGACCTGATCTCCTCCATCGGCATTGACATGTGGCGTCCCCAGCCCATGAATGACATCGTGAAGATGTATCGTGAGTACGGAGACAAGATCCACTTTGGCTATCGCGTCCCGCTGGTGCCGAGCCCTGGTTCTCCCGGCTCTATGCCTACGGATGAAGAGCTCGTTGAGGCCGCCAAGAAGACCATGGAGACCTTCAACATCCCTGGCCGTTACGTCTACACCGGTCCGTACAACCCCCCTGCCTATCGCAAGGCGCTGTATGAACTGAGCCGTAAGGCCTACGCAAAATAAAGATTTACAAAAAGCGGCGCATTTTTGCGTCGCTTTTTTGCATTTACGGCTAAAAAACTTGCGTATCTTTGGAAGAAGTTGTATAATAGTAAAAATAAAGCCCCCAAAAGGACGTGATGCGCATGAATGAACGAGATATGCTGTTGTTGGCTGGCGGCTCAGCCAAAGACCGGGGGGAGCTGCGTTCGATCTATGCCAATTCCTATAACATTTTGGAGGCGGATCATGCCAGTCAGGCCGTGCAGTTGCTGCGCCAGAATGAAGACTGCATCGCAATGGTCCTGATGGATGCAACTGACCCGGAAAAGGGCGCCATGGAAGCCCTCCCTGAGGTGGCGCCTCTGTGCGCCGCGGTCAATATTCCCCTGGTGGTTGCGGCGACGGGCTGCGATCCCGCCCAGTGCAGCCACGTTCTGAAATTGGGCGCAGTGGCTGTGTATCCCTATTTACCGGACTACAAGATGATGGAGGTATGCATCAACAATCTGCTGTCAATCTATCAGGAAATGTGGCGTCTGGCCGGTTTGGCCAGCGATCAGGAGCAGTCCCTGCTGCGCTCGATTGATACGATGGTCGACGCCCTGGCCTCCCTGATCGAATATCGCAGCGTGGAGACGGGCCAGCATACGATGCGCATCCGAAAGTTTACTGCCATGCTGCTGGGGGAAGTTCAAAGGAGCTGCCCGGAATATGGGCTGACAGACGAGAGTGTCCGGAAAATCGTCAGCGCGGCTTCACTGCATGACATCGGCAAGATCGGGATACCTGATGCAGTGCTCAATAAACCCGGCCCCTTGACCAAGGACGATTGGATCATCATGCGCAGCCACCCGGAAATCGGCGCGCAGATTGTGGAGAAGCTCAGCGGTGCCACGGATCGTGAATATCTGCGGTATGCGTACAATATCTGTCTGTACCACCACGAGCGCTGGGATGGCGGCGGCTATCCTGGAGGCCTTGTGGGAGACGATATCCCCATCTGTGCCCAGGTGGTCGGCCTGGCCGACGCTTACGACGCCATGACTACGCGCCGGGGCTATAAGGATGCCTATTCCCATGCCCGGGCGCTCAATGAGATCCGCAGCGGCGCCTGCGGCGCATTCTCGCCCAAACTGCTGGAGTGCCTGAAGCACGTGAGCGCCGAGATGGGAAGATTGGCGGCGGAATATGCCGACGGCCGCTCCGCCGAGGCAGATGCGGACGAGTATAAACTTCCGCCTCCCAACTTCAGCGCAGGCAAGGATGCGCAGGAGGACTTCCGCATGAAATATCAGGCGCTGATGCATTGTTTTGATGGCGCCGTGGTCGAGGTGAACGTGGATGAGCAATCCTATCAGCTGGTGTACAACTCTGACCCCAATCTGGCGGCACTGGATGCTACTGGTAACTTGCAGGAGGTCAGCAGCTCCTTCGCCCGGGATGTGCTGATCACAGACGGCCAGGATGTTATTCAACGTTTCCGCGATATGCTCAACGCACTGGTGACCGGCGGCGAGCGCCGGAGGACCATAGAGATTCAGATTCGCAGCGCTATGACCGGGAAGGCCCTGCCCTATGAGGCCACAGCGCTGCGGGTTGGCAGGGATGGCCTACTCCACCGCCGGTTTATTTTCCTCTGCGTACCGCTGCAAAAAAGCTCCGAGCAGCCCCCGGTAAACGAAGTGGATACCGAGCTGGCGGGTATCTATCGCTACCGCAACGACAGATGGTTCACCCTTGAGAGTTACCGCGGCCTCCCCTGGCTGCTGGGATACTCGGAGGAAGAGCTGCAAGAGCAGTTCCATGGCCGCCTGATGGAGCTGGTAGAGCCTTCAGAGCGGGATGCCATGCGCAAGGCGATGACGGAGCAATTCAGCAAGGGATATCTGGCGGAGTATATCTGTCAGATGCGGCACAAAAACGGGGAAATGCGTACGGTTCTCAATCGTGGCCGCATCGTGCTCGATGCTGACGGTGTAGAGCGGATCTATGCCGTGTTGGTGGATCTCACCAAGAGCCGTCAGAACATGGATCGCATGCGGCAGAAGCTGGAGCGCTACCAGATTATCCTCGATCAGGCTGAAAATATCGTTTTTGAATGGGATATCCCGCGGGACGAGTTGACTGTCACTGAACGGTGGAAGGAAATCTTTGGATATGAAGCGCTGCATAATCATCTTTTAGAGCGTGCGCCGACGGCGCTGCACTTCTATCCGGAGGACATCAGTCCTATTATGAACTTCCTGCGTGGGCTCAAAAACGGTGAATCGTTTTTGACGACGGAGGCCCGGGTTGCCACTGCTGAGGGACGCTATCTCTGGTGCCGGCTCCGGGCGACAACGCTCTTTGAGGACAATGGCAGACCCCAGCGCGCGGGGGGGATCATCCAGAACAGCGCCGCGGAGAAGACCTCAGCGCCGGAAC
>CALWWH010000126.1 GCA_944385195.1 uncultured Oscillospiraceae bacterium
TGTGAGTCAGACCAGCAAGAACTATGTCAAACACCCCTCTGAGGCCGTCGCCGTGGGCGATGTGGTCGAGGTTGTAGTGTTGGACGTGGACGAGAAAAAGAAACGCATTAGTCTGTCGATCAAGCAGGCATAACAGCGATGCCCCCGGCAATTCTGGGGGCATCGCTGTTATAATAACTGCTGATTATTGATCCGCAGCTGGAATTTGAGACCGAGTTTGTCGGCGGCGCGGCGGCAGAGGGTCATGCGCTCTAAAAAAATCTCAAAGTAATCCATAATGCTGCTGATGCTCTGGTCGATGCTCAGGTGCAAGGTGATGGTCTGTTTGCTGTCGTCAATGACGAGGGCAGAGTGTTCCACGGAGAAGTTGACCCGGTCGTGAATGTCAAAGGTGGTGGGATCCTGGTTGCGTACTCGGCTGCGGCGAACATCCGATTTGTCCGCCAGAATCAGCGCGGCGGCCACGGCATTGACTGGGACGCCAGAGCCCTCGTCATGGTTGCCGATGGCGGTGACAACGGTGCAGAGTTCCTCAGCGGGCATCCCTAGCTTGTCCAGGATACGAAAAGCCATCAGCGCGCCGGACTGAGAGTGGTCCACGCGATTAACCAGATTACCGATGTCGTGCATATACGCAGCGATTTGTGCCAGTTCGACACTGCGCGCGTCGTAGCCCATCGTCTCCAGGAGATAGGCTGCGATCTTGGCGCACTGGGTCACATGAGCAAAGCTGTGCTCCGTGTAGCCCAGAACAGCAAGAGAGGCATCTGCGTGGCGTATATAGGTCTGAATCTCCTCGTTCTGACGAATCTGATTGTAGGTAATCATAAATTATACCTCCAAAAAGGGTTGAGGATATTTTAACATATTGCGTAATAGGAAGCAAGGGAGCCGACAAATTTGCAAAAAGTTCATACCTGGTCCAGTTGTTACGTGCTATAATGAATGCAAATGGATAATAGGGGGGAAACCTGTCCTATGAGTTATATTGAATTAAAGAATGTCTGTCGGATCTACAAGAGCGGCGACGTAGAGGTCAGGGCGGCAGAAAATGTGAATTTAATTGTTGAAAAAGGCGAGTTAGTGATCATGGTTGGCCCGTCGGGTGCTGGCAAGACTACACTTCTGAACCTTATTGGCGGCATGGACGCTGCAACCTCAGGGGAGATTTTGGTAGACGGCACAGATGTGGCAAAGTTAAATCTAAAAGGCCTGACGGCCTATCGGCGCTATGACATCGGATTTGTGTTCCAATTTTATAACCTTGTCGGCAATCTGACCGCATTGGAGAATGTGGAGCTGGCCACACAGATCTGTAAAGATCCCATGCCTGCCGCTGAAGCCCTGGAACAGGTCGGTCTGAGCCACCGCATGAACAACTTCCCGGCGCAGCTCTCCGGGGGCGAGCAGCAGCGGGTGGCCATTGCCCGCGCATTGGCAAAGAGACCAAAGCTGTTGCTGTGCGACGAACCCACCGGCGCCCTGGACTACCAGACAGGCAAGGAAGTCCTCAAACTTCTGCAAGACACTGGCCGCCAGCAGGGAATGACCGTTATCATCATCACCCATAACAGTGCTCTGACGCCCATCGCTGACCGGGTCATTCGTATCCGTAACGGCAGGGTCGCAGAGATGACTACCAACGCACACCCGGAATCCATCGAAAATATCGAGTGGTAAGGGGGCGGTTTTGACGTGAAAAGTGCACTGACAAAGGATATTTTTCGTGAGATAAGCAAGACACGAAGCCGGTTTATCTCTATCATGGTTATGATCATGCTAGCCTCCCTTTTCCTCTGCGGATTGCGCTCAGCCGCGCCGGATATGCGCATCACTGCGGACGACTACTTTGATGCCCAGCGCCTACAGGATTTGCAGGTGATCTCGACCCTTGGCCTGGTGCAGGAAGATGTAGACGCGATCTCGGATATCGAGGGCGTGGCTTATGCTGAGGGCGGCTACAGCCTAGATGCCTGGGTCGTGAAAGACAGCACCGAGCTGCTGGTAAAGGTTCAAGATCTCTCCTATGAGATGAATGTGCCTGTTGTGGCAGAAGGACGCCTTCCGGAAAAATCCTCGGAATGCGTCGTAGAGGCCAAGCTGCTGAGTGCCTTCGATATGAAAATCGGCGATACACTTCCCTTGAGCGGACCGGACGATTTGTCTGACCAGCTGCAAACTCTCAATCTCACCATTGTAGGTGTGGTTGAGTCTCCGGCCTATATTGGCATGGACCACGGCACATCCAGCCTGGGCGACGGCAAGGTAGACTGCTTTGTCCTCCTGCCCAGGGATGCTTTTACCATGGACTATTTTACGCAGATCAATCTGCACTTGGACGGGGCGCGGGAGCTACGTTCTCACGATGAGGATTATGAAACTCTCATTGAGACCATGTCCGACCGGATCGAGCCGATCGCGCAGGAGCAGGTGGAGCAGCGGTATCTAGATATTGTTGCGGCGGCTGAGGAAGAATTGAACGATGCCATCGCCCAAATCGAGGACAAAGAAGCGGTGCTGCAAGACGAAGAGTCCAAGGGCCGTGCAGAGCTGGCTGATGCACGGCAGGAACTGGATGAGGGCTGGCAGGAGTACCAGGAAAGTGAAGACCAGTACACGGCTGAAATTGCTGACGCAGAGCAAAAACTGGCCGATGCTGCAATTGAATTGAATGACGGCTGGCAGATGGTATTGCAAAACGAGGCGACTGTGAGCGACAAACGAACGGAGCTTCGTCAGCAAGAGCAGGAGGCCGAGGATCAATTTCTCGCCGCAGAGCAGGAACTGGAGTCCCAGGCACAGACTCTTGAAGAGGCAAAGTCCCAGTATGCCCAGGTACTGGCAGAGTATGAGACTGCATTGAGTGGCTTGCAAAATATGCAAAACCAGCTGGATGGGCTGATCGCGCAGAAAAACATGGCTCAGATGACGGGCAATGTGCCCCAAGAGCTGCTCGACGGGATCGCCCAGCTGGAGCAGGTGATTTCCGAGATGACCCCTCAGCTGGAGGCGGCCCGGGCCACCCTAGAGGCCACCCGAACGGAGCTCGATGAAAGTCAGGCACAGCTGACTGCCGGACGGGAGGCGCTGGAAGCAGAGCGAGAAGCTGCGCGGGCACAGATCGAAGACGCCTGGACACAGATTTCGTATGCTGAGAATGAAATCAGCACTGCCAAGCAAAAGCTCGAACAGAGCCAGTCAGACTACGACTCCGGAATTGCGGAATTGGCCCAGTCCAAAGCTGAAGGCCGCAGCGCGCTGGATGCTGCGCTAGCAGAGCTAGAGCAGGGCGAGGAAGATTATGATGAAGGTCTGCAGACCCTGAATTCGCAGATTGCCGACGCCCGCTCGGAACTGGACGAAGCGTGGGCCGAAGTGGAAGACGCCCGCAGCGAAATTGCGGACATTGAACGCGGCAAGCTCTATCTCCTGGACCGCAGCAGCCTTCCCAACTATGTGGGCTATGAGCAGGACAGCGACCGTATCAATGCCTTGGGAAATGTGTTTCCTCTGCTGTTCTTCATTGTAGCGGCACTGGTCTGTCTGACCACCATGACCCGTATGGTGGAGGAGCAGCGGACACAGATTGGTGTGCTCAAAGCCATCGGTTACGGCACAGAGGCAGTGGCAAGAAAGTTTTTGATCTACGGCTGTGTTGCGGCGGTGATCGGCTGCGTCATTGGCTGTATCCTCGGCACCTATGCCATTCCTTGGATCATCTGCACCTGCTACGGCATCATGTATACCCTTCCCGAACCGGTACTGGCCATCCATTGGGGGACAGTTACCGGTGTGCTGGCAGCATCGATCGGGTGCACGGTACTGGCGGTGCTCTGGGCGGTGTGGGCCTCTGTGGTCCGCACCCCGGCGGCACTGATGCGGCCTAAGGCGCCCAAGCCCGGCAAGCGCATTTTTCTCGAACGCATTGGTCCGCTGTGGCGGCGCATGAATTTCTCTACCAAAGTAAGCGCCAGAAACCTGTTCCGCTATAAAAAACGCTTTTGGATGACTGTCATTGGCGTAGGCGGCTGCACAGCGCTGATTGTTGCAGGCTTTGGTTTACAGGATGGGATCCTGTCCATCATTGACCGCCAGTTTGGCGATATAATGACCTATGACCTGCAGATCACCATTAACGACAACGCATCCGAACAGCGACAGACGGAACTGATCGCCTGGGTCAGCGCCGACAGTCGCACGGAATTTTGCACCGAGGTACAATACGACACTGTGAAGCTGATGGGAAAGAAACGCTCAGAGGAAGGTTATCTGGTGGCCACTGGGGAACAGGATAGCTTTTCACAGCAATATACCCTCCGGGATTACAAAACCGGTGATCTGCTGGAGCTGCCCGAGGAGGGCTGTATTCTGACCCAGAAGATTGCGGAGCTTTTGGACCTGGAGGTGGGCGACCGTCTGATTGTAGACGGCGACAGCCGTACAGAGATTCCCATTGAGGCCATCTGCGAAAACTACGTCCATCACTATGTCTATCTCTCTGACAAGGCATACGAAACCGCATTTGGTACGCCCATAGAGCGCAACACACTGCTGGTGACGCTGCGGGAGAACGATACGGCGACCGTCAGCGACTACAGCACGGCCTTATTGGAGCAGCCTGCCGTAGCGGCTGTCACAGACATTCAAAGCTCCGGCAACAGTTTCCGCGATAGTTTGAACGTAGTAAACTATCCAGTCATTATCATCATACTCTCGGCAGCGGCGTTGGCGTTTGTGGTGCTCTATAACCTGACCAACATCAACATCACCGAAC
>CALWWH010000127.1 GCA_944385195.1 uncultured Oscillospiraceae bacterium
TACTCCCCGTTGGGGAACTCCACCAGCTCGCCGGCCATGCACTTATCCAGCCCCGAGGCGCGGGCGATGCCGTCGCCCACGAGGATGACCGTGCCGGTCTGGTCCTGCCGGAGCTTGTTTTCGTAGTTTTTAATCTGTGCTCGGATGATTTTCGAGATCTCTTCCGGCTTTAATTCCATACTTTCGCCCACTTTCTGTTTGGGGTTCTTATCTTAGAGGACAGTCTGCGCCAGCTGACGGCGGAGGGTCTCCAGCCGCTGGGCCACAGTGCCGTCAATCTGCTTGCCGTCCATCTCCAGGCGCACGCCGCCCAGGCAGCCCGGGTCGACCCGGCAGCTAAGCTCGATGCGCTTGCCGGTGACCTCGGCCAGGCGGTCTTGCAGCCGGGCGCGCAGCGCCTCGTCCATGGCCACCGCCGTCACGGCGCGGACCTCCAGGATGCCGTGATCCTCATGATACCGGCGCTGAAATTCCAGGGCGCAGTCGCCGAAGGCGCGGATGCTCCCTTTCCGGCACAGGATCTTCATAAAGTTCAGCAGATAGCCGTCGATCTTCCCCCGGAAACTCTGGTCCAGAATGTCGCAGCGCTCCTCCTTGGAGATCGAAGGCGTCGCCAGCAGGCGGATGAACGCCGGCTCCTGGGCAAAGGCCGCCCGGAGGGCGCGAAGCTCCTCCAGAATGCGGTCGCTGCGCTGCTCCTCCTGCGCCAGATCATACAGCGCGCCGCCGTATACCCTCGCTGTCTTGGTCATGACGCCTCACCAATGTTGCGGATGAACTCCTCGATCAGCGCCTCGTGCTGCTGCTGGTCGATCTCCTTCTCGGCGACCTTGGCGGCGATGTCGATGGCGATGCCGGAGAGATCGTCCTTGATCTCATTGAGCGCGCGCTTACGCTCCTGGGCGATGTCGGCGTCGGCCTTCTGCCGCAGGGCCTCAGCCTCGGCGCGGGCAGAGTCGATGATCTCCCGCTCCCGCTGCTGGGCGCGGGCGGTGGCCTCGCGCAGGATTTCGTCGCGCTCCTGGCGGGCGTTGTCCAGATGGCTGCGGTACTCCGCCTCCAGGGCCAGGGCCTCCTGTTTTGCCTTGTTTGCGTCGGTGTACAGCCCGTCAATCTCGCTCTGGCGCTGGTCGATCATCTTTTTCACCGGCTTGAAGAGGAATTTGCGCAGGATGAAAAAGGTGATGAGCATATTGCAGAAGGTAAACAGGGCGGTCCAGGGATTGACGCCGACAATTGTTTCAAAGCCTGACAATCCAGTCGCTCCTTTCTATTGCGTGTCGGTCCTGCTTAGAACACGAACATCAGCAGCAGAGCAATGACGAGGGAGTAGATACCGGTGGACTCCGTGATGCCGCAGCCCAGGATCATATTGGAACGCAGAAGGCTCGCAGCCTCCGGCTGGCGGGCTATGCCCTCCAGGGCCTTGCCCACGGCGTTGCCTTCACCGATGGCCGGGCCGATGGCGCCGATGCCCATACAAATACCTGCACCGATGGCGCATGCTGCTCTGACGATTGCTTCTTCCATGATATAGTCCTCCTAAAGAATTTTCAAACAAAAATCTATCTTCTGCCGCAAAATTGCGGGAGAATTCAGTCTTTTTCCGCCTCTTCCGGCCCCGGCAGCGCCGAGCCCACATAGACCATCGTCAGCAGGCTGAAGACCAGCGCCTGAACCAGGCCGGAGAAGACGTCAAAGTAAAGGCTCAGCACGCCCGGGATGCCCACCGTCAGGTAGGGCACGCCGCTGAGGATGCCGGCCGATTGCACCAGCGCCAAAAGCCCGGTCACGGCCACCACCACCGAGAGGATCTTGTGCAGCAGTTTCTTCGTCCTGCCGAAGGCCAGCGCCGCAAACCCCGCGCCCAGGGCCAGCACCACCGCCGAGACGATGACGCTCGAGCCGATGAGGTTCAGCACCAGGCCCGAGCAGGCGCTCAGGGCCGTGTAGAGCAGGCTGATGAGCACGCCGCCGCCCATGATGTTGCCAAAGTGACGGAAGGCCATGGAGATCGGCTGCGCGATCTCGCTGACGATGTTCAGCGGCAGCATCAGGGCCACCGGCTCGGCGAAGCCCTTGAGCCAGCCGCCGAAGCCATTGGTGCGGATGGACCAGTACCAGCACAGGCCGGAGGTCATCAGCGCCCAGGTGAGGGTGGTGGACAGGTCCGCCGTGGCCGAGCGGAGGATGCCGGTCATGCCGATCAGCGACCCGCCCAGCGAGGAGAGGAACAGCGCCCCGATATAGGGCGTCCAGTGGGAGTTGTGCTTGCCCATGGTGTCCTCCACCAGGCCGTAGAGCAGGCCCACCAGGTACTCAACCATCACCTGCCGCCGCCCGGGGCGCTTTTGGAGCCTGCGGCCCAGGAAGATGCCCGCCAGGCAGAGGAGGATCATGACCACAAACGACGAGACCACCGTCTGGGTGATCTTGATGCCGCCTAAGATGGGGATTGTGAAGTAGATAAATGCGCCTTCCAATTACGTTGCACCGTCCTTCCGAAAAAAGCCTATCCCGCGGATGCACAGCTGCATAAAAATCAGCGGCAGCAGTGCCGGCAGAGGCTCACAGACCCCGGCCTTGAGCGCCAGAATGAGAATGCCCGCGATGACCAGCGGGCGAAGCAGCGCCGAGCTGCGGATGGACATCGTGGCCTTGGCGGCCTCGCCGGTCTGCGCGGCCCGGTCGATGGCCCGAACCACCGCCAGGCTCAGCAGCAGAAAGTTGCCGATGGCCAGCGCTGCGCCCAGCAGTGCGCCGAAGAGTACCTTGCCCGAGAAATCACCCAGCAGCCCATAGACCGCCAGCATCAGTCCCACACAGACCACTTCTGCCAGCGACACCCAGCCAAACTGCCGGATCACCTTTCTATTTTGCTCCATATCCCGGTCGCTCCTTTCAGGAATGGTCATTAAAAGAGGTCGGAGGTGATTTCTTTTCCTCCCGCTCCGCCTCCCGGCGCATGGCGGCAATGACCTGCCGGAACCCGGCCACGGCGCTGCAAAGCCCCACCAGCAGGCCGGCAATGATCACCCAGCCGCCCAGCCCGAACCGCTCCCGCAGCCAGACGGCGCCCAGGAGGAACACCACCAGCGGCGTCACCACCGACAGCCCCAGCTGCGTAAACCAGGTGAGCATACGGATCGTTCGCATTGTCAGCCTCCGGAAGACAGGATTTTCTCTTTCCATTTGCAAAATCCAGAATTAGGTTTATTATAGCAAAGTCTCACAGAGAAATCAAGGGGTGCAGCCCCCCTCCGGGTTCGGTATTTATTGCCGATAAGGCCGCCGGTCCTGGGGACCGGCGGCCTTTGGGGGGTTAGCGTTTCACACTCAGGGCGCGCATGGCGTTGCAGATGGCCAGCACCGACACGCCCACGTCGGCGAAGACTGCCAGCCACATATTCGCCAGGCCCAGCGCGCCCAGCACCAGGATGGCAAACTTGACGCCCAGGGCAAAGACGATGTTCTGCCGGACGATCCGCATCGTGCGCCTGGCCACGCGCAGGGCCTGGGCCAGCTTGCGGGGGTCGTCGTCCATGAGCACCACGTCGGCCGCTTCGATGGCCGCATCGGAGCCCAGCCGGCCCATGGCGATTCCCACGTCGGCCCGGGTCAGCACCGGGGCGTCGTTGACGCCGTCGCCCACATAGAGCAGCGTCTTCTTAGGCGGCTGCTCCGCCAGCAGCTGCCCCAGGGCCGAGACCTTGTCCTCCGGCAGCAGCTCCGCGCGCACACCGTCCAGGCCCAGCTCCCGGGCCACGGCCTCGCCCA
>CALWWH010000128.1 GCA_944385195.1 uncultured Oscillospiraceae bacterium
CGTCACGCCCCGGGTCAGGCCGCCCAGGGCCAGGGCCCCGTAGCTTAGATCCGTGAACTCGGTGCCGTTGATCTCCAGCTCCTCCACCAGGCCCCGCAGGCCCATGGTCTCGGTGGCGAAGGTGAAGCTGCTGCGCAGGCCCAGGTCCTCCAGGACCTTCACGGCCACGGTATTCGTCGAGTCGGCCATGGACTGCCGGATGCTGGTCATGCCCCGGTAGCGCTGGTTCTCGTTCTTGGGCCAGGGGGCGCCGTTATAGGTGGTAAAGGGGGTGTCGTCGTAGACCGTCTGGGGGTTGATGAGGCCCTTTTCCAGGCCCAGGGCGTAGACCGAGATGGGCTTGATGACGCTGCCGGGGCTCAGATAGCTCTGGCTGGCCCGGGAGAAGGTCAGGCTGCCGGTCTTCTCGCCCAGACCGCCCACCAGCCCGGCGATGTCGCCGGTCTCATTGTCGATAACCACCATGGCCGACTGTAGGCTCTGCCAGGTGCCGGTGGTGGCGGGGATATTCAGCTCGTTCTCGTAGACCGACTCCAGGGCCTCCTGCACCGCCGGGTCGATGGTGGCGTAGATGGAGTAGCCGCCGGAGAGGACCATCTGGTAGGCGATGTCGTAGCTGTAGCCCGTGGCGTCGGAGAGGTCCGAGGCCACATCCCGGATGACCTGGTCGACAAAGTAGGAGTAGACGTAGCTGCTCTGCTCCTCCTCGGCCTCCGACCACTGGAAGACCAGCTGCTCATTTTTGGCCTGCTCGTACTCCTCGTCGAGCAGGTAGCCCTGCTCGTGCATGGCCCAGAGGATGTCCTTCTGCCGCTCGATGCACTTATCCTCGTTGATATACGGGTCGTAGATCGAGGGGTTGTTGGTGATGCCGATCAGGGCCGCGCACTCGGCCGTGCTCAGCTCTGAGACGTCCTTGCCGAAGTAGGCGTAGGCCGCGCTCTTGACCCCGTAGCACTGCTCGCCCAGGTAGATGGTGTTGAAGTACCACTCGAGGATCTGCTTTTTGTCGTAGTTCTTCTCAAACTCCAGGGCGCGGAAAATCTCAATGAGCTTGCGCCGGACGGTGACCTCGTCCTGATCGGTGAGGTTCTTAATCAGCTGCTGGGTGATGGTCGAGCCGCCGAAGGTGGACTTGCTGCCGAGGAACATATTTGCGCAGGCCCGGGTGGTGGTCAGCCAGTCCACCCCGTTGTGGTCGAAAAAGCGCTTGTCCTCGATGGCCACGCAGGCGAAAACCACGTCCGTGGGGATCTCCACGTACTTGACCCAGATGCGGTTTTCGTCCCCGTAGAGCTTTTGCAGCTCCTGGGGCTGCCCGTCCTGGTCGATGTAGTAGATGACCGAGGTCTGGTCCAGGGAAAAGCCGTCGATGTTCAGCTCCGCCTGCGGCAGGATGAAGTGGTAGATATACAGCGCGAAGATGCAGAAAAAGATCAGCGCGCCCAGAAAGCAGATCAGCGCCGTCGTGCCGATGACCTTGCCGACGATCCGCCCGACCCGGCGCGGTTTTTGTTCGCTCATGTGGCGGCCCTCCTTGGGGGAATGTCCCGGCCGGCCGCCCCGCCCCGCGCCCCTCCGGACGCCGGAACGCGCTGCGCGCGCCGTGCTATCATTATCCTATGCAGATTTATTATAGCACATGCTGTCAATCAATACCTGAACTTTTTGTGACCAGCGGGCACATAAGCGCAAAATTCTGCGGCATACTGCTCCTGTGGCCCGGACGAAAAAATGTACTTGATTTTCTCCCCGCTTGGCGCTACCATATGGGTATCTCAAGACAGCGGAGGTTTTTACCCATGAACGACTACGGCAGCGACTTCATCACCATCACCGACGAGGACGGCACCGACTACGAGATGGAGGTCCTCGACACCCTCGAGCACAACGGCATCACCTATATGGCCGTCTGCGACGCCACCCTCGGCGAGGAGGCCCAAGAGGTCGAGTACACCCTGCTGAAGGTCGTCGTCGAAAATGGCGAGGAGTTTTTGGTCACCATCGACGACGAGGACGAGCTGTTGGAGGTCGACGCTCTGTTCGACCAGCAGTGGCAGGAAGAGGAGGAAGAATGATTTCTGACTCCTGACAAAATGTTACGAAAAAACGTCTTGCGTTTGCCTCGTGGCTGTGATATAATGCCCTCATCAGAGAGCTCCTGCTTGGTGCGTGACGGGCCCTTTTAAACCCACATTATAATATCGGGGCGCCCGAAACTCCCAACATGGCTTGCAGGCCTCCCGGCCCGGCATCGACCGGCGCCGGACGTTGGAAGCAGAAAAGTGTTGGGGAGGCATCCCACCTGCCGCGTATGTGCAGGTTATAACAGGGTTCGCACGGCCAAAGCGGGGCTACATCTGCAAACCGGCTGCCGCATCGCGGGGCCGGTTTTTTCTGCGGTCGAGTCTATGACAAAATCGTAAATTTTCCGCCGGAAACTGCCGTCATCGCTTGCATCCGCGGGGGATTTCCGCTATAATAGCAGAGCACATTTTCAATGCACAGAGAGGATTGAACTAGCATGAGCGCATCGAGAGAAAAGAAAAAGCGTCAGCAGCTGTTGGAGCAGAGCGAATTTGACCTCCGGCAGCCTAAGAAAAAGAAACCCAACGACGGCGGCCTGCCCCATTGGGCCAACTGGCTCATCGGCATCGGCGCCATCGCCATCCTGGTGGTCTTCCTGGCCTTCATCATCACCACCTCCAACCCCTTCCTCAACAACATCACCGCCGTGAGCGTCGGCGGCACCAAGTTCTCCGCCGGCGAGGCCGGGTACTACTACTGGGACGCCGTCAACACCACCTCCGGCTACTACGGCGACTACTTCCAGTACTTCGTCGACCCCAACAAGTCCTATAGCTCCCAGGCCTACTCCGAGGATCTGTCCTGGGCCGACTATTTCATGCAGACCGCCGAGACCAATATGCAAAACGTCACCATTTTGTATGACGAGGCCGTCAAGAGCGGCCTGAGTCTCACCGCCGAGCAGCAGCAGGCCATCGACGAGAGCATCGCCACCCTGGAGGCCCAGGCCACCGAAAACGGCTGGCCCAGCGCCGAGCAGTACCTCAAGGCCCTCTACGGCAAGGCCGCCAATATGGAGGACTTTGAGGACTACCTCACCAAGCAGACCCTGGCCAACGCCTACTACAGCCAGCTCATCCAGAGCTATGAGTACTCCAAAGACCAGATCGACAGCTACTACGCCGAGCACAAGAACGACTTTGACACCGTCAGCTTCCGTATGCTCACCGTCTCCAGCTCCCTGGACGGCATGACCGCCGATGAGGCCAAGGCCGAGGCTGAGCGCATCGCCGGCGCGGCCGACGGCTACGAGGCGACCTTTATCGCCGAGGCCGAGGCCCTCCATGAGGCCCAGCAGGCCGAGAGCGCATCTGAGAGCACGTCTGAGACCGAAACCGAGTACGACGCCGACGCGGCTACCCTGGTTGAGGACGCCTCCTACAGCCAGGTGGGCGCAGCCTACAGCGAGTGGCTCTTTGACGAGGCGCGCCTGAGCGGCCAGACCCACGTGGCTGAGATCTCCAACGCCGACGGCACCACCACCTTCGCCGTGCTCTACTTCCTCAGCCGCGACATCCACGACGACCCGCTGGTGAACGTCCGCCACATCCTCATCGCCCCCGAGGACACCTCCGACACCGAGGCCATGGCCGAGGCCAAGACCGAGGCCCAGGAGCTGCTGGAGCAGTGGCAGGCCGGCGAGGCCACCGAGGACAGCTTTGCCGCCCTGGCCGAGGAGCACAGCGATGACCCCGGCTCCCAGGAAAACGGCGGCCTGTATGAGAACGTCTACCCCGGCCAGATGGTCGAGGCCTTCAACGACTGGTGCTTCGACGAGGCCCGCCAGGTCGGCGACACCGGCATCGTCGAGACCGACTACGGCTACCACATCATGTATTTCTCCGGCTACAGCACCGAGTACGACTCCTATCGCCAGCTGGCGGTGGACAACACCCTGCGCAGCAACGACTACAGCGACTGGTACACCGGTATGCAGGAGCAGTACCCCATCAGCGAGAAGTTCGGCATTCTCTTCGTGAACAAATAATCCATCCCCAGCGCGCTGCCTTGGCAGCGCGCTGTGTCTTAGGAGTTGAGTGATGATGAACCAGAGCTTCCTGCGCCAGCAGATGCTCCTGGGCCAGGAGGCCATGGAGCGCCTGGCCCAGGCCCATGTGGCCGTCTTCGGCATCGGCGGGGTCGGCAGCTACAGCTGCGAGGCCCTGGCCCGGGCCGGCGTCGGCCGCCTGACCCTCGTGGATGCAGACTACGTCAGCCAGTCCAACCTCAACCGCCAGCTCACCGCCCTGCATTCGACCCTGGGCCAGCCCAAGGCCGAGGTCATGGCCGCCCGCATCCGGGACATCAACCCCGCCTGCCAGGTCCGGGCCATCGTGGGCGCCTACTGCGAGGCGGACAAGGAGCGGTTTTTCGCCCCCTACGACTATCTCATCGACGCCATCGACACCGTCTCCTGCAAGCTGAGCCTGATCCGGACGGCCATGGCCCGCGGCGTGCCCATCATCAGCGCCATGGGCACCGGCAACAAGCTCGACCCCAGCCAGCTGCGCATCGACGACATCAGCCAGACGCAGTTCTGCCCCCTGGCCCGGCTCACGCGCCGGGCGCTGCGCGGGCGCGGCACCGCGCACCACACGGTGCTCTGGAGTCCGGAGCCCGCCCGCACGCCCGAGCAGCCGGAGGCGCCCCCGCCCGGCCGCCGCTCGATCCCAGGCTCTGTGTCCTGGGTCCCCTCCGTGGCCGGCCTGATGCTGGCGGGCTACGTGATCCGCCAGCTGGCGGGGCTCTGAGACTGCCCCAAAAGGCCTGCGGCCTTTTGGGGCAAGGGGCTGCATGAGGGCCAGGCCTCGATTTCTTGCGAAATGGCCGGCCTGGCCCTCATGAGACGTGTCCTTTCCGAGGCACATGTCCCCGGAAAGGACGGATTTTGATCTTTTTCCGCCCTCTGCGGAGGGCGGAACTCTGCGAGGCTCCCTGTGGGGAAGATTTTGGGGCAAACCCAGCGCCCCTGACACAGCCGTGTCAGGGGCGCTGGGTTTATTTGTGGTAGAGTTTGTTGGACTGGTACGCCGGCTCGCAGGTGAGGTTCACCCCCAGGCTGCGGAAGACGTTCTCGTCCACGGCTGAGAGGATGACCGTGGAGTGGACCTCGCAGCCCCGGAGCTTCTCCAGCTGCTGCATGGCCTTCTCCGCCGCAGGGTCGCTGGCCGCGCAGATGGACAGCGCCACCAGCACCTCATCGGTGTGCAGGCGGGGGTTCTGGTTGCCCAGGCAGTCCACCTTCAGCTGCTGCAGCGGCTGGATCACCTCCGGGGAGATGAGCTTGACCGCGTCGTCGATGCCGCCCAGGGCCTTGAGGGCGTTGAGCAGCATGGCCGAGGCGGCCCCCAGGAGCTGGGAGGTCTTGCCCGTAATGATGCGCCCGTCCGGCAGCTCCACCGCCAGGGCCGGCTCCCCGGTCTGCTGGGCCAGGGCATTGGCCGCCGCCACCGGCCGCCGCTCGTCGGCGGTGATGCCGCAGTTTTTCATCAGCAGCTGGATCTTGCTGGCCGACTTGCCGTCGTCCATGCCCTTGCGCTCCTGGCAGCGGGCGGCGAAATAGCGCCGGATGACCTCCTGCCGCGCCGCGGCGCAGACTGCCTCGTCGTCAAAGATGCAGTTGCCGGCCATGTTGACGCCCATGTCCGTGGGCGACTGGTAGCGGATGGCCCCGGAGATCTTCTCCAGCATGGCCGAGAGCACCGGGAAGATCTCCACGTCCCGGTTGTAGTTGACCGCCGTGGTCCCGTAGGCCTCCAGGTGGAAAGGGTCGATCATGTTCACGTCGTCCAGGTCCGCGGTGGCCGCCTCGTAGGCCACGTTGACCGGGTGCTTGAGCGGGAGGTTCCAGATGGGGAAGGTCTCG
>CALWWH010000129.1 GCA_944385195.1 uncultured Oscillospiraceae bacterium
CGCGCATCTCCTGCGCGGAGTAGCCGTAGCTGTCGCCGATGCTCTTGATCTTGGCGTAGCTGGGCTTGCCGGTCACGTCCGCACGAGGCAGGTCGGTGCTGTAGTTGTCGATGATCTTCGCCAGACCGGTCTTGTCGTAGGTGTAGTAGGTGATGGTCTCCGCGCCGGGGTCGGCCTCGGAACTCTGGGGGAACAGGTGCAGAGCGGTCAGCTCAGGATACTCGACATCGTAGGACTGGGCCTTCACGTGGTCCAGCTCACGGGCGAAGAACACGGAGGCATCCTCGGCGCTGTCGAAGCGAGTGCCCTCAGAGGCCATGACCGCATCGGGGATGGCAGACTGCAAAAGGGTCCGCATCTCCGCACTATCGTAGTGGGTATGCTTCTTCATCTCAGTTATTCCTCCTTTTTTCCTTACGCTCCAGTGTTGTCGTCACCGGGCTTCCACTTGCTTTCGGAGGCGCTGTACTTCAGTACCTGACCGTCAGTAGCGGGGCTGGTGAGGTCAACATCGTTCAGGTCGCTCAGCTTGGTAGCGCCGGTGGAACCGCCGCCAGAAGCACTGCCAGAATTGACAGGCTCACGCATCAGCTCAACAGGGGCAACGCCATTGTCGACGCCGCCGATGAACCGGGCGTTCACCGCAATGGTGTCGCCGGAGCTGGTGCTGGTGAAGCGGCCGGCATCATCGCCGTTGATAATGAGGTACACGGGGTCGCCGTAGGCGGGCTCGTCATCCTCTTCGACCTGGACATAAATCTTGCCGTAGCGCATGACGCCGACAGCGGCGCCGTTGCGGATGTGCAGCTTGCCCTCCAGATCATACTCGGTGGTGCGGTTGTTGGTGGTGATGCCCTCGAACTTGTCGGCGGTGGCACCAGTCTCAGGCAGGGCGATGTTCACGCCGGGCTTGCTGCCCTGAACAACGCCGAGACCGAACTTCATCACGCCGGACGCCTCCTCATTGAGGAAGGTGTCGATGACGTGGGGAGACAGATCGACGATACCGCCGGGGGCGCCAATGGGAGTAGTGAAGCCGTAACGGGTCTGAGCACTCATCTTACTTATCCTCCTTTGCCTTGTTGTTTCGACGCTCAAGCATACGCTGGCGAGCGGCTCTGGCGGAATTGCCAGTGGCGTCGTTGCCCTCGTTGCGAGAGTCACGGTTGAACATCTGGCTTCTCTGGTAGCCAGTATCCTTGCGGTTGCGGGACTTGACGTCGGAGCAGGCGCAGTCGAACATGGCGTTCACGTACGCAGGGCTCTTGCCGTCCAGGCGGATCTCAGGGCGCACCGCCTTGATGATGGCCTTCTTAGCGTCAATCAGGCCCATGCCATCCAGGCCGTCGAGGTTCAGCATAGTGCCGATGACACCAATCTGGACGCGCTGACGCACGATGGAGTCGACGCTGTCGGCGTTCAGGACCTCACCCTTCTTCAGATCAGCAGGGGTTGCGGTGGGGACGGGGTCATCATCGCTGTCTGCCTGCTTGGTCTTGTCAACGACTACATCATCGCCATCGGCGCAGGTGGGGTCAGTGTTGTCGCCGTCCTTGGCCACGGCAGGGTCGGCGGGCTCGGTGTCAGAGTCCTTGGCGGTGGTGCCGCAGCTCGCGTCAAAAGCCTTCTGGGCCAGCAGGGTGTCGATGATGTCGAACAGGATCTCCATATCGTCATCCTGATTGGCAATTACGCCGTTCGCCTCGTCCAGGGTCTTGGGGTCGCCCTCCTGGTCACGGCGGTCGCGGCGATCCTTGACCATCTGCACCTTCTCCTCAACGGCATCGGGCTCCTGACCGGCGGCGCCAATGCCGGTATCATCGCCATCCTTGGCGGTGGGGTCGGTGCTGGGGGCGGTGGCCGCAGGGGGCTTATCAGTGGGGTCCCCCTCGTCTCCCTTTGCGGCCATGCGCTGGGCGCGGCGGGCCTTGTAAGCCTCAATGGCCTTGGCGAGCTCCTCCGGGGACATGACACCGTCTGCCCGGCGAGCTCCCTTCTTGGTCTTGGGATTAGCACTCATTGTCTTTGCTCCTTTCGTTTTTTGGTCGCGGCCGTCGATATTCAGCCGTGCCTGGTCACCCGCTCTTGCCTCCATGACAAGCGCCAGGTGGTTTATAACGATGTTGCGCTGGATTACGTCGTACGGTTGCCCTTCCCATACGCCGGGCGTCTCTTCCAGGTCGAGGTTGTAGCCAAGGGACAATTCTTTCAATCCGGCAGACTTCATCTCATCGGTGTCGTGGATGATGATTTCAGCGCGGACATCGTTACCACTCCGATACCCTTCGGAAAGAATAGTGCCGACCGCATTTTCGTGGACGTTGTCCTTCGTAATGAGGCCGGCGCTGTGCGTTATGATGATCGGTTTTCCCTTATAGGACTGGAGGCTTTCGGGCTTAAAAACCTCTTCCGGGAGCCGAAGCTCCCGCCTGACGGAGCCGTCAGGGTTTGTGTACTCAAAGATACCTGTGCTGGTCAGGATCGGCCTGTCGACGAGGTATCCCTCTGCCGTGAAGTAGGTCTGGTTCAGCGGAAGACTGTCCAGCCGCACCACACGGGTCAGCTTTGGGGCCACGGAGCCCCACCCCCTTTCATGGTGTTCTGCGCTTGGCGGTTACGCTTTCGGTTCCTGCTCAGGGGCAGGCTTACCGTCATCTCCGTCTTCGGAGGGCTTCTTCTCAACGGTGAGTTCACCCTCGGAGAAGGCGCTTCCGCCGGCTTCGTCTGCGTTGGCTGGCTCATCTTCACCGGCTGCCTCGGTGATGACCTCTGTGAGCTTCAGGGTGAGCATCTGCACGTGCTCAATCTCATCCAGAAGCATATCGGTATAGGCGTCAGCGACATCGACATTTCCCTGCTCGGTGTCCTGGACGCCCATTGCAAGGCTGTCGATTTGCTCACAGACCTTGACCATCTGCCGGCTTAGGCTGCTGATGGCATAAGCGTTTTTCATGGCGTCTCAGTCCTTTCTCTCGATATTGATAAAGCCGGGAGGCCCCGTCGCCCGGTCAGGGGGGTCCCGGCTATATGGCAGCACATCCATCCTCATAGGCAATGCACCTCTCTCTGACCGCCCCGGCCGGGGCTATTTCCCATATCGGTTACGCCGGAAGGTGGACTCCCAGCCCTCAAACTTATCCCGTTCTACCACATCGGGCAGGCACTTCTTCTTGCATCCCTTCCGGTTTCTCTTGCAGATGCAGACGGTCTTCCCATTCTTGACGTCTATGTAGACCTCAATGCGCTCCTTTGTCTCCACTGGCATCACCTCTCGGACCCCGTAGTCTGCTTCATCGGTACATTGACCGTGTCGAGGTCAAACACGGGGATGGCGACGCACCGGCAGCAGTAGTCTTCCCCTGGGTGGCAGTGCCGCCCGGTGTAAACGCGGCCGGACTTCGTTTCGTACCACATCTCCGGCGGGTCGTCCCAGCTAAAGGTCTTCCCGTTGAGGGAGCGGTGGCAGTCACGCACACGGCTGTCGTGTGAAGTGGACCACTTGTACTTCCTGCACCCGGCATCCTGCTGCTGTAGCTTCGAGATCTGGGCGTTCAGTGTGGCGATCTGGTCCCTGGCCAGGAGTTGGGCGTACCGCTTCGATACGTTGTATTCCTCCTGGATGTCCTTCTGGATGTCCCGGATGCTCTTGCCCTTCAGGTAGCTGTCGAGGATAATCTGCCGCATGTTGCCCAGCGTTTCCGTCGGCAGGCTCTTGATTTTCAGGATGTTCTCCGAGATCCAGCGCCGGATGGCCTCATCGTAGATCTCACCCTTGTAGTAGTCATCCAGCAGGTCTATGCCCAGGGTGTCCTTGACCGCCTTCTTCCACTCGCGGAGGGAGTTTCCCTTGGCAAGCTCGGCTATCTTCTTGACCTTTTCATCAAGGCCGAAGGTGGC
>CALWWH010000130.1 GCA_944385195.1 uncultured Oscillospiraceae bacterium
TGTTTTCAGCGGTGAGCACCATGCACTTTATCTGTCCATCATCTGGCTCAGCCTGCATGGCTTTGACGGCGGCGTCCTCTTTTTCCTTGTTGGCCAGCTCCTTGACGTACTCCCCGGTAAACCAAAAGGTGACCCTCTGGAGCCGCTTGGCAAGTTTCTTGCGCTCATCACTGAGCTCCTGGGTGGGCTCCTGGGTGGGTTGCTCAATCCAGATGTTGACCGTTTCAAGGTGGCTGCTGTCCAGGTTTACCTCCAGCCGGTCACCCAGGTCACAGATGTAATCACAGTGGTGGCCCTCAACGGTGCTCCGATAGACGGGGTAACCAGCCCGGTTGCTGCTGTGCTCATCCATGACGTAATCAGCGGGGAAAATCTCATTGACTTTGTTCCAGGCCTCCTGCTTGCTGGTGACTTTCATGGTGCATCCTCCTTGATATAAAAGAAAAAAGATTAGCTCGCTGGCACCTTTCGGTGCCTGCAAACTAATCTTAGTGCTTGCCTTATGGCTCAAAAACTTGACACACACACCCACTTCCGCTATCATATGGAATGGTGATATTTATGAATCGAGTACAATTTTTAGACGCTCTCCGCCGACACTTGGACGATCTTCCTTCGCGGCAGAGGGATGAGATCGTAGATGCTTACTCCCAGCACATCCAAGCAGCCACCGCCCAGGGCCAGAGCGAGCGCGAGGTCGTGGATCGTCTGGGTTCCCCCTCCGCCTGCGCCAAGGACGCCCGCGCCGGCCGTCTGCCTGGTTTGGCCGCAGCATCAGGCAGCGCCCGCAGGAGCAGCAATCCTTTTGAGCCACAGATGGCGGCGAAGCCTCAGCGCATCAAAGCGCAGCAGCAGGATCGGCAGAAGTACGCCGAAGAGCCCCGGGGCAAAAAGCCATGGCTGCTGGCCATTGTTGTTACCATCACAGCCCTCATCGGCACCGCTTTTGTCCTCATGCGGGTGCTCAGTTCGGACGGTCAGTTGGGCTATGTCCTTCGGGAGCAATCCTTTGATTTGGCCGGCATTCGGCATATTGTCGTAGAGGACAGCAACAAGACGGTCCGTGTCAGCGCTCTGACCACCAGCGACGTGCGCGTTAATTACTACGAGGGGCACCATGAGAGTTACGAATTGACGCTCGAGGATGGCACCCTCACCGTGCGCCTGCGGTCAGATCACAAATGGTATGACGACTTCGCCTATCTCTACGACACAACGATCCCAACGCTGAACCTCTATCTCCCGCCAGAGTATGAGGGATCCCTGACCTTGACCACCAACAACGGCAGCATCGAGCTCTTCGGACTCAGGCAGGCCGACTCGCTGACGGTCTATACCTCCAATGGTGCCATCAGCCTGGAGGATTCCACCCTGACCGGAACCCTGACGGCAACCACCAGCAATAGCCCCATTGAGCTACAGAATTTTTCCGCCGCGGAAATCCTGCTGACGGACTCCAATGGCGCGCTGACCCTCGACACGATCGACTGTCAGGCACTGACGCTGATCACCTCCAACGGCACTGTCACCGCCGACCAGATTTCTGCACGTGCGCAGCACATCGATATCCAAACCAGTAATGCCTCCGTCCTCGGAAGCATTCAGGGAGCGGAGGAGGATTTTACTATTGATACCATTACCTCCAATGGCCGTAATCATATGACCAATCGGACTGGTGGTGCACGAAAATTGACCATCCACACCTCCAATGGCACAATCGACATGGATTTTGTCTCTTAAAATCCAGATGTTATCGGTATTTCACTTGACATTCCCCCTGTTAGCGGGTATAATATCACCCACAATGAACAGACGGATTTTTTGATTTTGTATGACAAGGAGTTATGAACCATGAACAAACAGGAACTTGTGGCCGCCGTCTCTCTCCGCTGCGGTATGACGAAGAAGGACACAGAGGCCATGATCAACGCCACTCTCGAGACCATCTCCTCCACCTTGCAGAGCGGTGAGAAGGTCCAGCTGATGGGGTTTGGTACCTTCGATGTCAAGCAGCGCGCTGCCCGCACGGGCCATAATCCCAAGACCAAGGAGCTCATCGAGATTCCTGCCTCTACCACCGTCTCCTTCAAGGCTGGCAAAAACCTCAAGGATAGCCTGTAAGTTCGGGTTTTCAGTGAGATATCTGACCATCGCCTGCAAAATTGCAGGCGATGGTCTTTTGTGCTACATTGCCCCATCAGAAGGCGATGACACGGCACCAGTATACGACGGGGACAGACTTTGGCGCTTTATGCCCTTTATCAGCCAGCGCCAATCCGCAAACCATTGTGCATTACAATGGTTTTATGAAACGTCTGAAGGAGCTTTCAAATGCAGTATACACAGCCATACCACTCCCCTATTGGGGATATTCTGCTAGCAGCGGACGATATCGGGCTCACCGGGCTCTGGTTTGAGGGGCAGAAGTACTTTGCCAGAGGTCTGTCGGTGACCCCCACAGCCCAGCCCCGCCCGGTCTTTGATATGGCAGAGCATTGGCTGGACCTCTATTTCTCCGGCCAGAACCCGGACTTTGCTATCCCGCTCCATCTGACCGGCACTGCGTTCCAGACCAGGGTCTGGACGCTGCTGCAGCGCATTCCCTACGGGCAGACAAGCACCTATGGCGCCCTGGCAGAGCAGCTTGGCATTCGATCCGCCCGGGCCGTGGGCAGTGCCGTGGGCTGTAACCCCATTTCTATTCTCGTCCCCTGCCACCGCGTTTTAGGCGCAGACGGCAGTCTCACTGGCTATGCCGGCGGGATCGGCAGAAAAATTGCCCTGCTGCAATTAGAAGGCATAAAATTCAACACAAAATGACCCCCATGTCGTTTGCCCTCGGCCCCTTCTGTGGTATGATTTAACCATCAAAACACAGGAGGTTCTCTTATGAACACGGATAAAATCTTCGCAGAATCCCTCGCCAATGAATATGCCCCAAAAGACACTTCAAGGGTCGTCGCCCTCAAAAAGCTCGACAGGAAAGCCAAGCTGCCTTCGGATATTTTCGCCTACAGCTTTGGCATCGCAACTGCCTTAGTTCTTGGCGTCGGTATGTGCCTCTCCATGGAAGTCATCGGCGCGCAGGTAGCCGCGCTGAAGCTTCTCGGCATCGTCCTCGGCCTGGTTGGCCTTGCTGGTATGGGCGTTAACTATCTGATCTACCGGCATCTGCGCGAAAAGGGCAAGCGAAAATACGCTTTTGAAATCATGGAGCTGGCCAAAGCCATCGCAGAAGAAAACCAATAACAAATCCAACTGAGGTGAGGAGAATGAACCGGTCTGAGAGCAAGTACTTCAATACCGCTGTTCGCATGGATGAGGCCTTTCTGGAACTGCTGACCGAAAAGGACTTTGCATACATCACGGTCAAAGAAATCTGCGCGCGGGCTGGGGTAAATCGCTCCACCTTTTATCTGCATTACGAGACCATGGCCGACCTGCTAAATGAGAGCATAGCGTACATGGACCGTCAATTTCTGTCGTATTTTTCCGCAGAGAGCCAGATCCCCATCCAATCAATCGGTACAGCTGATCTGAAAGATCTCTACCTCATCACGCCAAAATATCTGCTGCCTTTTTTGCAGTATGTAAAAGATCACCAGAGAGTTTTTCGGGCCGGAATCGAAAAAGCTGCAATCTTTGGGTCCCAAAGCCGAATGAATTTGATGTTTGAGCACGTGTTCAACCCTATCATGGATCGATATCAGATACCAGAGGCAAAAAGGCCCTTTGTGCTCTCCTACGGCATTGAGGGTATCATCGCAATCATCAAGGTCTGGCTCCGCGGCGACTGCCGGGAGCCCATCGAATTCATTTTGGAAGTCATCACAGATTGTGTTGGCTGGCAGGCGGGCGTTTGAAATGCACAACGCAAAGACGGGGCCCCTGGAAATCGGAGGGAGATGAGGAAGCAGCCGTCGGCGGGTATTAAAGTATGGAAAACGCTTTTGCAGGCCTTTTTTGATCATAGACAAAGACAGCCACAGAGAGCTGCTGCAAACCGAAACTTGTGCAGCAGCCCTCTGTGGCTGTCTATCAGTCTCTTCGCCTACCCTGCT
>CALWWH010000131.1 GCA_944385195.1 uncultured Oscillospiraceae bacterium
AGTTTCTGAGAGAAGCAATCAGAGGTTATTACGCCGAAAACGGCGTTGCGCTGGCCTTGGACGAGATATTTGTATCCGACGGCGCGAAAAGCGATCTTGGCAACGTCCTGGATTTGTTCGATCAGAACAATACCGTCTGTATCCCAGACCCCGTATATCCCGTCTATGTCGACACCAATCTCATGGACGGCCGAAAGATTGTCTTCGCTGACGCCACCGAAGCCAACGGCTTCCTGCCGTTGCCGGATGGCTCGCTCACGGCGGATCTGATTTACCTTTGCTCGCCCAACAATCCAACCGGCGCGGTGTACAATCGGGAGCAGCTTAAGCTCTGGGTGGACTACGCCAATGAACACCATGCGCTGATTTTGTTCGATGCGGCCTATGAATCCTTCATCACAGATCCAGCGCTGCCGCGCAGTATTTTTGAAATAGAAGGGGCCAGAAGCTGCGCCATCGAGTTTTGCTCCCTGTCCAAAACAGCAGGCTTCACCGGAACCCGCTGCGGATATACCGTTGTACCGAAGGAATTGGTTTTCGAGGCAATGAGCATCAATAAAATGTGGCTCAGGCGGCAGACCACGAAGTTTAACGGGGTATCCTATATTGTGCAAAGAGGAGCACAGGCAGTTTTCACGCCTGAGGGCAGGCGGCAGATCAAAGAAAACATTGCGTATTATCACAGCAATGCGGCGATCATCACCCAGGCTCTGGACGAGCTGAAGATCTGGTACACCGGCGGCAAAAATTCGCCTTATATCTGGCTGCGCTGTCCCGGCGGAAGAAATTCATGGGATTACTTTGATTACCTTCTGGACTCTGCCGGCATCGTTGGAACGCCCGGGGCTGGCTTTGGCAAGAATGGAGAACGCTTCTTCCGATTGACGGCCTTTTCCAGTCGGGAAAATACAGCAAAGGCCATGGAGCGCCTGAAGCGCCTGAAGTAAGCTGGAGGATTCCGTCGCGACGGATCAGATGCAGACCGCAGGCTTTGGCGGGGCTCGCCAAGGGGTGTGAAAACGCCCCTTGACGAACCCCGCCATATTTAATATACTAATACCATCCCCCAGCGAAAGGAGCAGATGCAATGTATCAGCCTCTTGCCGATCAACTTCGGCCCAAGACCCTGGACGATGTCGTGGGGCAGACGCATATATTGGGGCCAAACGGCCTTTTGAGGCGCATCATTGCCTCTGGGACGATTCCCAATATGATCTTTTACGGTCCCTCGGGAACTGGAAAGACCACGGTTGCCAATATCATCGCGGCGCAGACCCAGCGGCAGCTCTACCGGCTCAACGCCACTACGGCAAGCTCCGCCGACATCAAGGAGATCATCGCCCAGCTGGATACGTTTCTGGCCCCCAACGGCATTCTGCTCTACCTGGATGAGATTCAGTATTTCACCAAGAAGCAGCAACAGAGCCTGCTGGAATTCATTGAGAATGGCAAGATCACTCTGATCGCATCCACGACGGAAAACCCCTATTTTTACGTCTATAACGCCATTCTCTCCCGGAGCACGATCTTCGAGTTCAAATCTGTTCCGGCAGCTGAGATTGAGAAGGCCGTCCGCCGCGGCATAGACTTCCTGGCGGAAAAAAACGGCCTCACGACTCATATCGAGCCGGAGGCCGTGGCTTATGTTGCCGCCTCCTGCGGCGGCGATGTACGCAAGGCTCTGAACACGGTGGAGCTGCTCTTTGCCGCAGGGCAGGTGAAAAACGGCGTCCTGCCCATCACGCTGGAAGACGCCAAGGGCCTCTCGCAGCGCAGCGCCATGCGCTACGACCGGGACGGAGACAGCCACTACGATATCGTCTCTGCCCTGCAAAAGTCCGTCCGAGGCTCTGATCCTGACGCAGCGGTACACTACCTAGCCCGCCTGCTGGAGGCGGACGACCTGCCCTCCGCCTGTCGGCGGATGTTGGTCATGGCCAGCGAGGACGTGGGCCTGGCTTATCCCCAGGCGATAGTCATCGTCAAAGCCTGTGTCGATGCTGCCTTGCAGCTGGGGATGCCTGAGGCCCGTATCCCACTGGCAGAGGCGGCGGTGCTGATGGCGACGGCGCCCAAGTCCAACTCCGCCTATCTGGCCATTGACGCTGCGCTGGGAGATATCCGGGCCGGCCACAGCGGCGAGATTCCCCGCCAGCTGCAAAACGTTCACGCTGACGGCACCGGCTTTGAGCGGGAGCAGGGCTATCTCTACCCCCACGACTACCCCGGTCACTGGGTCAGGCAGCAGTATTTACCCGATAAGCTGCTCGGGAAGAAGTATTACGAATACGGCGAAAATAAAACCGAACAGGCGGCAAAAGCGTATTGGGATTTGCTCAAAAGCAGGTCAGAATAGGTTCTTTGCCTTGCAGGGCCGGGGCGTACTGCCAGAAGTCCATGTGACCGCTGGTGCGTATGTACTGATAGCGCGGCGGTTCCGGGCTGGGCGGCAGTTTGGCCACGACGGACAGTTTGATCTTTTGCCCCTCCGGTTGGATGGATTTGATATAGACGCTCACCCGGTCTCCGAAGTGCAGGTCCTCCCGGGCCTCGCAGAGACCGCACAGATTTGGTCTGAGCTCTACGAAGACGCCAAAAGGCATCACACCCCGGACGATCCCAGGAACGGTTTGCCCAGGCTCCAGCTGTGCGGCATTGTCCCGCCAGCTGCCCAATAACTCCCGATGGGACAGCACAAAGCGATTGCCTTCGACGGCGCGGATCACGGCATACAGTTCCTGCCCTAGGGTAAAGCGCTCTGCGGCATCACGGCTGCGGGCCACAGCGATATAGCCTGTTGGCAAGAGCGCGGTGACGCCCCGCCCGATGTCGCAGAACGCCCCAAAGCGTGCCAAGCCGACGACAAGAGCCGGAATCACATCTCCGGGCCGCAGGGCTGCTTGAAAGTCTTCCAGGGCCTCCTCCTGGACCAGACGCCGGCTGCAACGCACCGTGTCTGCATCGATGGCGGTCACGCGGAAGCAAACCGGCCGCCCCACCCGGGACAAAACTGCGATGTCTCGTACCTCGCCGCAGGCGGCCTCCTCTCTGGGGATCCACCCTGTAAAGTCGCCCAGATCCAGCCAAAGGGTCTGGGCTTGATCGCAGCGGGTCACGATGGCTTCCAGCACGGTGCCCTGATCCAGCGCCCGGCGTAGGCCCTTCAGGGTGAATTGCCGCCGGCTGGCAGACAGCCCCTTTCCCTCCGGTTCATAGCGTGTCATGAGCATCCCTCCCGGCTATCCTATGCCGCCGGGGGAGTGTGTGTCACTGCACAACGCGCATCCGTGCCCCACCGCAGTTGATCAGCACGCGCCGCGTCCGGTCGGCATCCCGATCCATGACGGTGAAGCGGGCATCCACGCGGGTCTCCTTGCTCCTGGCGGAGAAGGGCAGGGGATAGATCACGGCGTTGCCGTCGGTCTGAGGCAAACCATTGAGCAGCCCGGTGGCATAGCTGGGGCTGGCGAGGCTGGACGGGTATCCATAAGGTGTAGCTACCACTAGCCCTGGTTCGCGGGACTGCTTGGCAGGGCTTGACAGATACTGCTGCAGCGGGATGCCCCGGCTGCGCAGCCGTGCGGCTGCGCGATCGGCCTGGTCGGCAGTTTCAAAGCGAACAGAATAGGTAATCATAAAAATCACTCCTTTGCAAGGAGTATCTCCCGATTTTTCCGGGATTATACAGGAGAGACTTATGGACATCCATCTCGGCGACGTGTTGGTCATGAAGAAACCCCATCCCTGCGGCGAAAACCGCTGGACTGTACTCCGGGTGGGCATGGACTTCCGGCTCAAGTGTCTGGGCTGCGGCCATGAGGTGCTCATCGCCCGGTCTAAGGCGGAGAAAAACATCCGTCAGGTACTGCGGGGAGAGGAAAAATAAAAAAAGAAAATTATCCCTTG
This sequence comes from uncultured Oscillospiraceae bacterium, assembly GCA_944385195.1. Lineage (GTDB taxonomy): Bacteria > Bacillota > Clostridia > Oscillospirales > Oscillospiraceae > RUG11142. Next base: position 3,907 of record CALWWH010000131.1, read on the forward strand.
ACAAATCACTCTTTGAATGGTATGATATCACCCGTAAATGAGATGTGCCTTTTAGGCGCCGCGAAAACAGCGCCTGGGGATCTATGCCTCTGTAGCTCAGTTGGTAGAGCAGCGGACTGAAAATCCGCGTGTCGTTGGTTCAATTCCGACCGGAGGCACCATTTGCGGGTGTAGCTCATCCGGTAGAGCGCCACCTTGCCAAGGTGGAGGTAGCGAGTTCGAGCCTCGTCACCCGCTCCATAAAACAAAAGGAACGTTCATGCGGGTGGACGTTCCTTTTCAAACCGGTGGCATAGCCAAGTGGTAAGGCAATGGTCTGCAAAACCATCATTCCCCGGTTCAAATCCGGGTGTCACCTCCAAAAAGCCTCCATACATCGTATGGAGGATTTTCATGTCTCAACAGGATGCGTAGCGCGTCGGTCTGAAGCTGTATTGTGGACCCTCGCCGCTCCTGCCTGCCTAGCCCCGCGGCTCGTATCCCTGGCCGGTTCATCGCACCCTCTATCCGCACGCTGTATGCCGGCTCTGACGCTTTTTTGCTTGCAAAATCCAGCGTTTTGTGGCACAATAGTACCCAGCCATGATTGGCGTAAGGAGGAACTGCGATGACAGGGAAGGAATTGCAAAAACAGGTGGCGGCCCGGGAACATTTTGCCGTCGAGGCTGCGGGCTGTGAAGTGGTGCAGATGGAGCGCGAGCACGCCGTCTGCCGGATGCCCAACTGCGAGAAAATCAAAAATGAACTGGGAAACCCTATGGGTGGCGCACTGTTTACCCTGGGCGACTATACCTTTGCTGTGGCAGCCAACAGCGCCGATGACCGCTTCTGCATTACCCAGAGCGCCAGCGTCAACTATCTGCGCGCGGCTAAGGGCCAGTGGGTCATTGCAGAGGCCGAATGCGTCCACAGCGGTCACACGACCTGTGTCTATTCCATCCGGATGCGGGATGAGTTGGGCACCCAGGTGGCTTTGATGAGCTTTACCGGGTACTATCTCTCTGCGAGGGAGTGAATTCCAAAAGAATTTTCTGATCAGACATAAACTGTACATAATTTTAGGCTATAACAGATATCATAAAGCAGCTTTATTCCAAAGGAGCGAGCGATATGAGTGAGTATTACAATCAAGATCAGTGGCAGGAGCCGCAGCAGGAGGAGCCCACACCGGGCCAGATGTCGATGTGGGAGCCGAGCCGCTTTGAGGAGCACAGCACCGCCCGGCCGGCAAAGAAAAAACACACAAAGGGGCTTATCGTCCTGGTCCTGTGCGCGACCCTCGTGCTGGGTGGCGGCAGCGGTGTGATCGGCGGCTATTTCCTGGGGAAGAATCAGGAGCCGCAGCCTTCTGCTCCGCCTACTGAGGTCATGCAGGCCGAAACTGCGGCCCCGGAGACGCAGACGCCTGCAGCTGCCGTAGACGAGGACCCTCTGATGATAACCACCAATAACTCCGGTGTGGAGATGGAGCCTACAGAGGTCTTTGAGGCCAATGTCGATGCGGTGGTGTCCATCTCCAACGAGATCACGACCCAGAATATCTTCGGACAGGTGTCCAGCGCCGCCAGCTCCGGTTCGGGCTTCATCGTTGACGCCGATGGCTATATTGTGACGAATTACCACGTCATCGAAGGCGCCGAGACACTGAAGGTTACCACCACGGCAGGCGAGACCTATCCCGCGGAGCTCATCGGCGGAGACAAGGAAAATGACGTGGCTCTGCTCAAGATCGAGGGCGAGACCTTCCCCACCTGCCATGTGGGCGACAGCGACCAGATGCGCGTGGGCCAGATGGTGGTTGCCATCGGCAACCCCCTGGGCGAGCTGACCAACACCCTGACCGTCGGCTATGTCAGCGCCCTCGACCGGGAGATCAACACGGACGGTACACCCATCAATATGCTCCAGACCGATGCCGCCATCAACTCCGGCAACTCCGGCGGCCCGCTCTTTGATATGTACGGCAACGTCATCGGCATCACCACGGCGAAATACGCCAGCGATACCATCGAGGGCCTGGGCTTTGCCATCCCCATCAACGACGCGATGAAGATCGTGGCGGACCTTAAGATGTACGGCTACGTCATCGGCCGGCCCTACTTCGGCATCTACACCGACGACCTGACCGTGACCATGGCCTCCTACTACAACCTGCCCGTGGGCGTCTACGTCACCGGCGTCATCGAGGACGGCGCGGCGGCCAAGGCTGGTATGCAGCAGGGCGACATCATCTGCTCCATTGACGACCAGCGCTGCCAGACCCAGACGGAGATGTCCTCCATCATGAAGAACTACAGCGCCGGCGACACGGCCACTGTGGAGATCTACCGCGGCGGCGAGTATCAGGACCTGACCATCACCTTCGACGAGAAGCCGAAGCAGGAGGTCACCCAGACCGAGCAGTCGACCCAGACCCAGCCCAGCACCGGCGGCAGCCAGAGCGGCTTCCCGTTCTTCGGATTTCGGTTCGGGGGATAAAACAGCATAAAAAACCGCTTTCCGGGTTGGAAAGCGGTTTTTTTATCAAAAAGTGCAGTTACAGTTGTAGGCGAACTGTGATTGCCCGCGTTTTACC
>CALWWH010000132.1 GCA_944385195.1 uncultured Oscillospiraceae bacterium
CCCGGCTCCTTTGTCTGCATGGCCGCCGGCAAGAAGCAGGATGCCCAGAAGACCGCCGGCGTCATCCGCAATATGATTGGAAAGCGTGTCCCCGGCCACTTCGACGAGGAGCAGTACGCCATGTGCTGGATCGTCGACTTCCCCATGTACGAGATCGGCGAGGAATCCGGCCAGCTGGAGTTCTGCCACAACCCCTTCTCCATGCCCCAGGGCGGGATGCAGGCGCTGTTGGACGCCGAGGGCGATACCGAGAAGCTGCTGGCCATTAAAGCAGACCAGTACGACCTGGTCGTCAACGGCTATGAGACTGCCTCCGGTGCTGTCCGTAACCACCGGCCCGAGATTATGGTCAAGGCCTTTGAAATGGTTGGCCTCGGCGAGGAGGACGTCAAGTCCAAGTTCCCGGCTATGTACAACGCCTTCACCTATGGCGCACCCCCCCATGCAGGTGCAGCTCCTGGCATCGACCGCATGATTATGCTCCTGAGCGGAGAGGAGAGCATCCGTGAGGTCATTACCTTCCCCATGAATCAGAAGGCTCAGGATATCATGATGGGCGCCCCGTCCGCCGTCTCCCAGGCGCAGCTGGATGAGCTGCACATCGCCCTGGTGGCAGAAGAGGAGTAAAGTATGTACCTGCTGACCCAGGACAAGAAGACGCTGTGCAGTTTCGGCCGCATAGAGATCAGTATGAACCTCAGCTTCAAGCGGGAGCGCCAGGTCTGCCTGGTGGCCTATCCCCTGGGCACCGACAACGCCCTGAACCTGGTCACCCTCGGCAGGTACTCCGACGAGGAGAGCGCCATGCAGGAGCTGCGGCGCATCACCGACGCCCTGGCCGCGGGGGCAGAGGTGTACGAACTGAGATAACGGGTAAAGGTTCCGCCTGCCTTGGCAGACGGAACCTTATTTTCCCCTTTACAGACGCCAAAAAATCCTGTATAATGGCTTGGATAAGACCAAATAACCGAAGAAAGTGATGTATTTTTATGGCACGCATTGAATTTGAAGACTATAAAAACAAACTCAACGACCTGGCCCCCGCTCTGGCGGATCTTAAAGAGTCCCTGAACGTCGACGCCAGCCGCCAGGAGCTGGAACGTCTGCACATGATGGCCTCTGCCGAAGGCTTTTGGGACGACCCTGCCAAGTCCCAGAAGATTTTGCAGCAGACCAAACAGTTGGAGAACAAGTGCAACGGCTATGACAAAATGTGCGCCGAGTGGGACGACCTGATGCTCATCTGCGAGATGGCCATGGAGGAGGATGACGACTCCATGCTCGAGGAGCTTCAGACTGGCTTCGAGCGTCTGACCGGGGAGATGGAGACAGCCCGGCTGGAGACCCTGCTCTCTGGCGAGTACGACGGCAACAACGCTCTGGTGAGCTTCCACGCGGGAGCCGGCGGCACAGAGGCCCAGGACTGGTGTGAGATGCTCTACCGAATGATCACCCGCTGGGCAGAGCGCCACGGCTTTAGCTATAAGGTTATGGATTACCTCGAAGGAGACGAAGCGGGTCTGAAGTCAGCTGATATTCTCGTCGAGGGTCCCAACGCCTACGGCTTGCTCAAAAGTGAGTCCGGGGTCCACCGCCTGGTGCGTATCAGCCCCTTCGACTCCTCCGGCCGCCGCCACACCAGCTTCTCCGCCATCGAGGTCATCCCCGAGATCGACGACAACGTCGAGGTTGATATCCGCCCCGAGGATATCGAGATGCAGGTCTTCCGCTCCTCCGGCGCCGGCGGCCAGCACATCAACAAGACCTCCTCCGCTGTCCGTTTGATCCACAAGCCCACCGGCATTGTCGTGTCCTGTCAGCAGGAGCGCAGCCAGTTCCAGAACAAAGAGACCTGTATGCGGATGCTGCGCTCTAAGCTGGTCGAGATCAAGGAGCGCGAGCACCTGGAGAAGATCTCCGACATCAAGGGAGACCAGAAAAAGATCGAATGGGGCAGCCAGATCCGTTCCTACGTCTTCATGCCCTACACCTTGGCCAAGGACACCCGTACCGCCTATGAAAACACCAACATCAACGCCGTCATGGACGGAGATCTGGACGGGTTCATCAACGCCTACCTAACCGCGGCCGCTACTGGGAACTGGGCTACCAAGTCTTGAAAAATTTTAGATTTTTGAAAAAAAGACTTGCATTCTCCCCGCGCATGTGTTATTATATTGGAGCTTCATGAGGGAAATATCCCTTGTGGACATGCGCCAGTAGCTCAGTTGGATAGAGTGACTGACTACGAATCAGTAGGTCGGGGGTTCGAGTCCCTTCTGGCGTACCAAATAGCCGCTTCCAATCGGGGGCGGCTATTTTTTTGTCCTATACAACATTGTTTTCGGCCGCATTCTCCGTGAGCGAAGAATGCGGCCGAAAGGCGTCTTTGACGGGGCAAAGCCTCAGGTGTGCAGCATTTTTTTCAAGAAGGCGCCCGTGGCGCTCTCCTCGCAGGCGGCGATGTCCTCCGGGGTGCCGGTGGCGAGAATCTGCCCACCGGCGGAGCCGCCGTCCGGCCCCAGGTCGATGATGTGATCGGCGACCTTGATGACGTCGAGGTTGTGCTCGATGACGATGACGGTGTTGCCCGCGTTCACCAGCATCTGAAGGACCTCGATGAGCTTGTGCACGTCGGCGATGTGCAGGCCGGTGGTGGGCTCGTCGAGGAAATAGACGGTGTTGCCTGTGGAGCGGCGGGAGAGCTCCGTGGCCAGCTTGACGCGCTGGGCCTCGCCGCCGGAGAGGGTGGTGGCCGCCTGGCCTAGCTTGACATAGCCCAGGCCCACGTCCACCAGCGTCTGCACCCGGGAGCGGATCTTCGGCAGGGCGTCAAAGAACTCCAGAGCCTCGTCGGCGGTCATCTCCAGCACCTCGTAGATGTTCTTGCCCTTGTAGAGGACTTCCAGGGTTTCGCGGTTATAGCGCCGCCCGTGACAGACCTCGCAGGGGACGTAGACGTCCGGCAGAAAGTGCATCTCGATCTTTACCAGCCCGTCGCCCTGGCAGGCCTCGCAGCGCCCGCCGCGGATGTTGAAACTGAAGCGGCCAGAGCCGTAGCCGCGGGTCTTGGCGTCCTGGGTAGAGGCAAACAGGTCGCGGATGTCGTTAAACAGGCCCGTATAGGTGGCCGGGTTAGAGCGTGGGGTGCGGCCGATGGGGCTCTGGTCGATGCCGATGACTTTGTCCACGTACTCCAGCCCCTCAAAGTGGTCGTGTTTGCCGGGGCGGGTGCGGGCATGGTTTTTTTCCATTGCCAGCTTCTTGTACAAAATCTCGTTGACGAGACTGGACTTACCACTGCCGGAGACGCCGGTGATACAAGTAAAGGTGCCCAGGGGAATGGCGACATCGATGTTTTTGAGGTTGTTCTCCTGGCAGCCGAAGGCTTTGAGCCAGTGACCGTTGCCGCTGCGGCGCTGGGCCGGCAGGGGAATCTGTCGCTGGCCGGAGAGGTACATGCCCGTGACGGAGTTAGGGCAGCTGCAAATATCCTCCAGAGAGCCCGCCGCGACGATCTGGCCCCCGTGGATACCCGCGCCGGGGCCGACGTCTACGATATAGTCCGCCGCGCGCATGGTGTCCTCGTCGTGCTCGACCACGATCAGGGTGTTG
>CALWWH010000133.1 GCA_944385195.1 uncultured Oscillospiraceae bacterium
CCTGATGAGCGGCGCGGTCCTCTGTCATCACAAAAACGCGCTCGCTCTCGAGCACTGCCCGGGCAGGCAGAAAGTCGGGAATCTTGATGGGCATATGGATACCTCATTTCGAGTATAGTCGGGGATATTTTAGCATAGTTCGACCATGGCGTCAACTGTTAGCACAGCCGGCCTGTATGCGCAGAAAGGCACCGGCGATACGCCGGTGCCTTTCCAAATCTACTGCCATACTTAGCCTATGCTTACGCCAAAAGCGCACGGTCGGATGCAAATTCCTCACCGGAGGTCGCGCTAAATTTCGACAGAAGATCCTCAACGGTGAGCTTCTTCTTCTCCTCGCCTGAGATGTCCAGCACCACGTGGCCGTCGTGGAGCATCACCAGACGGTTACCATGGGCAATGGCATCCCTCATGTTGTGGGTAACCATAATGGTTGTCAAATTGTTTTTCTCGACAATCTCGTCGCTCAGCTCCAAGACACGGGCAGCGGTCTTGGGGTCCAAAGCGGCTGTGTGCTCATCGAGGAGAAGGATTTTAGGTTTTTGCAAGGAAGCCATCAGCAGCGTCAGCGCCTGACGCTGCCCGCCGGAGAGAAGGCCGACCTTAGACGTCATCCGGTTCTCTAGCCCCAGGCCCAGCTGCTTTAGCTTCTCCCGGCACTGGGACCGCTCGGTGCGGGTGATACCCCAGCCGAGGCCACGAGGCTTGCCTCTGCGGGCTGCCAGGGCGAGGTTTTCTTCGATGTTCATCGTAGCTGCGGTACCTGTCATAGGATCCTGGAACACACGGCCAATATACTTGGCGCGCTTATACTCCGGAAGACGGGTGACGTCCACACCGTCAATGACAACGCTGCCACCATCTAGAGCGAAAGCGCCTGCCACGGCGTTGAGCATAGTGCTCTTGCCCGCGCCGTTGCCGCCGATGACCGTGACAAAATCGCCCTCTTCCAGGTACAGGTTGAGGTCGTTCAGGGCAACCTTTTCGTTGACGGTGCCGGCGTTAAAGACCTTACGGATGTTGTTGAGTTCAAGCATGGTCCTTGACTCCCTTCTCGCTCTTGCGCTTGGGTTTGACGTGCATCTTACTCTTCCAATAGGGGACAGCCAGGAAAATCGCGACAACCACGGCAGAGAGAAGCTTCAGATAGTTAGAATCGAGGCCCAGCCACAGCACCACCTGAATGACCAGATAGTACACAATCGAGCCAATGGCCACGCAGGCCAGCTGGAAGGCGAAGTTGCGGCAGACCCAGCCCACCAGCACCTCACCGATGATCACGGCAGCCAGGCCAATGACAATGGCACCCCGGCCCATAGATACGTCTGCAAAGCCCTGATATTGGCTCAGCAGCGCGCCGGAAAGAGCAACCAGGGCATTGGATAGCATCAGCCCCAGGACCTTGTTACGGTCGGTGTTGATGCCCTGAGCGCGGGCCATCTGCCCGTTGGAACCGGTAGCCCGCAGGGCGCAACCCAACTCCGTTCCAAAGAACCAGTAAAGCAGCGCTATGATGACCACCACGAAGATGGCAACCACAAATATGGTGTTTTGCAGCAGAGGCACGCCCTTGACCCAACGCAGGGAGACCAGCAGCTCATACTTGTCGACACTGATAGCCTGGTTGGCCTTCCCAAGGATCGCCACGAGATTCACAGACCAGAGACCCAGTTGGGTCAAAATGCCTGCCAGGATGGCCGGGATCCCCATCAAGGTGTGCAGCAGGCCCGTCACAAGGCCTGCCAAAGCGCCTGCAATCATCGCCAGCAGCAGCGCCACAAACACATTGCAGCCGTTCATAATCGCCACGACACAGACTGCGCCGCCGGTGCAGAGAGTACCGTCGACGGTCAGGTCTGCAATGTCAAGAATCTTATAGGTAATGTACACGCCAATGGCCATGATGCCCCAGATCAGGCCCTGAGCTAGGGCGCCCGGCATGGCGTTGAAAAGTTTGATCAGTTCCAAGTCGATTTCCTCCAGGGGTAAATATTAGCTCAGAGGGGTATAGTCTGCCGGGACGGTGATGCCCAGCAGCTCACAGTTGGCAGCGTTGTACTGCTTGCTGGAGCTTTCGGCAAAGCGAATGGGCATGGTGCTGATGTCTGCCCCGTTGACAAGAATCTCATAGGCCATCTCACCGGTAATTGCGCCCAAGTCATAATAGCTGATGTAAAGAGTCGCCACACCAGTTCCGCTGCAAATCCCCACGTCACCGCCCACGACAGGCTTGCCGGCAGGGAGAATGACGTTGGCCAGCAGTTCGGTATTGGAGGCCGCCACATTATCCGTGGGGATGTAGAGCACGTCGGAATTATCGCAAGCTGTCTGAGCGACACTGGCTGCGTCGTTAGAATCGGCAAACCCAAAAAATGCACAGGTATAGCCCAGCTTCTCCAGCTCAGCCTTGACGGTCTCCACCTGGTAAACGGAGTTGGCTTCAGCAGAGCAGTAGAGCAGACCCACCGTCTTGGCATCGGGGAACAACTCCTGAATCATCGCCGCCTGATCCGCCAGGGGCGCCAGGTCCGAGGTACCAGAGACGTTGCCGCCCACGGTGCCGGTTCAGTCCTCGATCTCCAGGGCAAAGGCGTAGTCAGTGACAGAGGTGCCCAGGATGGGAATAGTGTTGGTACCCGCCACGGCAGCCTGCAGTGCCGGGGTCGCGTTGGCCAGGATCAGGTCCACACCAGAGGCCACAAATCCATTGATGATAGGAGCGCAGGTATTGCTGTCGCCCTGGGCATTCTGGTTCTCGAAGGTGACATTCTCCGCGCCCAGCTTCTCCGTCAGGGTATCGATAAATCCCTGCGTCGCAGCATCTAGTGACTCATGTTTCATAAATTGGCAGATGCCAATGGTAT
>CALWWH010000134.1 GCA_944385195.1 uncultured Oscillospiraceae bacterium
CGCAGTAATGCGTGCAGCTGACCGATACTAATAAGCCGAGGGCTTGACCTCAAAGGATTGAGGAAAGATGCAAGCTCGTGTTGCGGATGACGCTCATCCCTCTTCATGTTCGGTTTTCAAGGCCCAATCCGATTTGGCCCGGTGGTGCAGTCGGTTAGCACGCCAGCCTGTCACGCTGGAGGTCGACGGTTCGAGTCCGTTCCGGGTCGCCAATTTCATATTGAAAGCCTTTCGGCTTTCAATACGCGGGTGTAGCTCATCCGGTAGAGCGCCACCTTGCCAAGGTGGAGGTAGCGAGTTCGAGCCTCGTCACCCGCTCCAAACTCTCTTGTCGAAGGGCAAGAGAGTTTTTCTGTATGATGGCACTGTCATTCCGGAGCTGATTTTACCGCCAGCATCAAAAGGAGAAAACGCATATGTACGATTTGATCACATTTTTGAACCAGAGCCCGAGCCGGTATCATGCGGTCGCCAATTTGGCAAAGACTTTGGACGAAGAAGGCTATACCCGTCTGTGCGAGGGTAAGACATGGCAGCTGGCCCCTGGTGGAAAATATTACGTTGTTCGTAACGGATCTTCTCTGATGGCTTTCCGCATCCCCAAGGCCGACTTCACCGGTTTTATGATGTCCGCTAGCCACAGCGACTTCCCGGCCTTCCTGATGAAAGAAAATGCAGAGCTGCTGGGGCCTGAAAACTATATCCGCCTGAATGCGGAGAAGTACGGCGGGCTGCTCATCTCCCCCTGGCTGGACCGCCCCCTGACGGTGGCAGGCCGCGTGCTGGTACAGACCGCAGGACAGATTGAGAGCCGGCTGGCTTATGTCGACCGTGACCTCTTGATGATCCCCAATGTGGCCATTCACATGAATCGAGCGGCCAACGATGGCTATAAATATGACCTGAAAGTCGATACGATCCCGCTGCTGGGGCAGGGGGAAGAAAAAGGGTCGTTCCGGGCACTCATGGCCCAAACTGTGGGCTGCAAGTCCGAAGATATTCTAGGCTGGGATCTATATTTGTGCCTCCGCCAGAAGAGCATTGTCTGGGGCATGAACAATGAGTTCCTCTCGGCGCAGGGACTGGATGATTTGCAATGCGCCTACGGCTGTTTCCGGGGCTTCATCGAGGCGCAGGACAGCGACAGTGTGCCTGTTTATGCCCTTTTTGACAACGAGGAAATCGGCAGTAAGACTAGACAGGGTGCCGATGGCACTTTCCTGGCGGATCTGATTGACCGCATTTGCGCGGCAATGGGGCGCGAGAAGGTGAGCGCTGTGGCCAACAGCTTTATGGTTTCGGCGGACAATGCCCATGCGGTTCACCCCAACCACCCCGAGTTTGCCGACGCCACCCACCGCCCGCGCATGAACGGCGGCATTGTCATCAAGCGCGGCCCCCACTACACAACCGACGGCGCCTCCCAGGCGGTGTTTGCTGCGCTGTGTGCCAAGGTTGGTGTGCCGGTGCAGTATTTCTTCAACCGCTCCGATCTGAGTGGCGGCGGTACGCTGGGCAACATCTCTTTCTCCCACCTGTCTGTCAATACGCTGGACATCGGCATGCCGCAGCTGGCCATGCACTCCTGCTTTGAGACCACTGGGGTCCGGGACACCGAATGGCTGGTGCAGGCGATGACAGCTTTTTACTCCAGCACTTACAAGGAGGAAAACGGCGTCTTTTGCTTGGTGTGATCATCAAAAAATGAAAAAGGGCTGTCTGCAACCGCAGACAGCCCTTTTTGCATCCTGTATTAGAAGAACGAGGGGAAGGGCGCGTATTTGTGCACCAGCTCCACCAGCTCTGCGTCGTACTCTATGCGAGTCTCAGAGCCGGTGTCGCCAAAGACAAAGGTGGCATGACAATCGCTGGTGTAGGGGGTCCAGGTGCCGATGGAGGCGCAGTTGGGGTTCCCGGTGCGGGCAAAGGCAGTCCAGGCGCTGCTGAGCTCTTCGCGCAGTCTGGCGTCCACAGCCGGATCTGCGCCATGGACAGCGCCAATACCGGCGTCGTTGCGGAAGACGAAGGGAATTTCGTCACAGTGTGTGCTCATGCGTCCGCCCTTGAAGGCGCTCTCGTGGGCCAACATCCAGCTGTAGACTGGAGCGTCAGTAAAAGCGGAGCGGTTTGCCATGTAGTCCAGAGCCGGGCGGCGGACTTGCGTGTCGACGGCCAGGGCAAAGAAGAGATTTACGCCGGGATAGGCCGCTTTGAACGCCTCTTCAATGGCCCCAGCATTTTCAGCGCAATATTTTTCAGCCAGCATGGCGGCAATCTCCTCGTGGCTGAGCTTGGATTTATCTGCCATGGGATGGGGATAGAAGAAGGCAAAGTCGCTGAATGTCGAGCCGATGAGAACCGGGATCTTGGCCGTCTCCGGACGGAAGCCCGTGTCATACCACAGGCCCTGGTAGTCGCCGCAGCCGGGGACTGCGCCCCAGGGACAGGGGGTGCCTGCGGCCTGAACTGCCTTGACGGCCTCAGCGAGATAGTAGTAATCCTTGGTGCAGAGGGCTTCCATGCCGCCCATGGCCTCGACAATGGCCTTGGAGGCGGCCTTGGCCTGGGCAGCGGTGATGTTCATCTCGCGAGGAAGGACGCCGGACTGAATGATGGCCTTGTGATACAGCCCGTCGGCGCAGGGCATCTGCATCAGGACCTGCACCTTGCCGCCGCCGCCGGATTGGCCGAAGATGGTGACGTTGTCCGGGTCGCCGCCGAACTGGGCGATGTTGTCGCGCACCCAGCGCAGGGCTTCGACGATGTCCTCCATACCAACTACCCCGCTGTGGGCGTACTCCGGGCCGTAATCGGAGAGATCGAGGTATCCCAGGATGTTCAGGCGGTGGTTGATGGAGACCACGACCACGTCTTTGTCCCGGGCCAGATTCTCACCCTCGTAGGCATACATCTCGATGGAGCTGCCCTCAGAGAAACCGCCGCCGTGGATCCAGAACATGACAGGCTTTTTGGCGGAGGGGTCCAGCGTGTCGGTCCAGACGTTCAGATATTGGCAATGCTCGCTGGCGGCCCAGTAGCGGTGGGGGCCGGTGATGTCGCCCTGGAAACGCGGCGTATTGAGCGTGCAGCTGACATAGCCGTAGTCCTGGCAGTCGACAACGCCCTCCCAGGGGGTGACGGGCTTGGGGGACATGAAGCGTTCGGCCTCGGCGTAACGCACACCGCGGAAGGTATAGACCTCATCGATGATCATGCCGCGGATTTTGCCGGCCTTGGTCTGCACTACGGGAGTGTCCTCGGTACAGATGAACTTTTTGATGGGTGCAAGCATAGTGGATTCGCTCCTTATGTATTATTGGGGAATCGATCTTTTCCCGGAGAATTTAAGCTTTCTTATTCTTTGCGGCGGCGCGGGCGGCAAAGAACGGAGGCAGGGGGGCGTATTTCTGAACCAACTCGACCAGCTGGGTGTCGTGGTCGATGCGGGTCTCGGAGACGGCGTCGCCGAAGATAAAGGTGGCGTGGCAGTCGGCAGTGTAGGGGGTCCAGGGGTTGATCTCCTGGCCGTTGGGGTCTCCGGTACGGGCGAAGTTGACCCAGGCGCCGCTGATCTCCTCACGGAGCTTCGCGTCGATGGTGGGATCATAGCCGTGGACGGCGCCAATGCCGGCATCATTGCGGAAGACAAAGGGCAGCTCGTCGCAGTGACCGCTCATGCGGCCGCCTTTGAAGGCGTGTTCATGGGCAACGACGTAGGCGTAGATGGGCGCGGTGGGCAGCTGACTGCGGGTGGCCAGGTATTCCAGATTGGGCTGGCGGAACATGGTGTCTACAAAACCAGCATAGAAGGTGTTGACGCCGGGATAGGCGACCTTGAAGGCGGCCTCGATGGCGGGCGCGGCCTGGCCATACTTCTCGGCCAGGGCGGCGCTGCGCTGCTCCTGGCTCAGGGCGTTCTTGTCGAACATCGGCACGCCAAAGGCAAATTCGCTGATGACGCTGCCGATCATGACGGGGATATGTGCAACCTCCGGGCGGAAGCCGGCGTCGGCCCACATGCCGGGGAAGTCGCCGGTGCCGGGCACCGGGGACCAGTTGACGTTCACGCCCTCAGCCTGAGCCTTCTTGACAGCCTCAGCCAGATAGTAGTAATCCTTGGTGCAGGCGGCCTCAATGCCGCCGATGGCGTCGACGATGGCCTTGGCAGTGGCCTTGGCATCCTCTCTGCTGACGTTGGGGCCCAGCTTCAGGACGCCGGACTGGATGATGGCGCGGTGATAGAGTCCGTCGGCAGAGGGCATCTGCATCAGAGCCTGGACTTTGCCGCCGCCGCCGGACTGACCGAAGATGGTGACGTTGTTGGGGTCGCCGCCAAACTGGGCGATGTTGTCGCGCACCCAGCGCAGGGCCTCGACGATGTCCTCCATGCCCACGTTGCCGCTGTGGGAGAATTGGGGGCCGTAGTCGGAGAGGTCGAGGTAGCCGATGACGTTCAGACGGTGGTTGACGGAGACCACAACCACGTCCTTGTCCCGGGCCAGATTCTCGCCCTCGTAGGCATACATCTCGATGGAGGAGCCGCTGGCAAAGCCGCCGCCGTGAATCCAGAACATGACGGGCTTCTTGGCCTCAGGGTTTGTCTGGCTGGTCCAGACGTTCAGATACTGGCAGTGCTCACTGCTGGCCCAGTAGCGGTGGGGGCCCTGGATGTCGCCCTGGAAACGGGGCGTATCGATGATGGCGCTGACGTAGCCGTAATCCTGGCAGTCGACAACGCCCTCCCAGGGGGTGACGGGCTTGGGGGACATGAAGCGCTCGGCCTCGGCATAGCGGATGCCGCGGAAAGTGTAGATGTCGTCAATGATCATGCCGCGGATCTTACCGGCCTTGGTCTGGACCACTGGGGTATCTTCGGTGCAGATGAACTTCTTGATGGGTGCAAGCATGGTTTGGGATCTCCTTACAACCGGATATGACGCGAATTGCGCCATATCCGGTCGTTGTCAGAGGGGTTATTTCTTGGGCTCGATGCCGAAGATGGCGTACATCTTGCCGCTGCCGGGGAAGCCGCCGCGCTTGGGGGCGGGGTAGGCGTCCAGCAGGGCCTGATCGTAGTCGACCTTCTGGTCAGTGACGGCGTCAAAGCGCATGGTGGGCACGCTGTCGGGCTTGACCGCATCCCACTGCGGCAGGCCGGCATGGTTGGGGTCGCCGTTGTAGGCGAAGGCAACCCAGGCGCCAGTCATCTGATCTTGCAGGCGCTCGGAGACGCCGGGGATGTACTGGGCCTCGATGTACTCAGCGTTGTGGAAGCAGTAGGGCTCGTCGGCGTTGTGCCAGGCCATGGTGCCGTAGTTGAAGGGAGACTCCAGGGTGAACAGCCAGTTCCAGACCTTGCCGCCGGCGGCAGCGCGGGCCTTGGTGAACTCAATGCAGCCGCGGCGCAGGCCGGTGTCCATGAAGAGCACGTCGGCAGGGTTGCGCTCGGGATAAGCCTGGGCGAAGAGCGTCTTCATCTGCTCGGCCTTGTCGCCAAAGCGCTCCTTCATGTGGCCCTCCAGGGTGGCGGCATCCCAGGTGTTCTTGAGATTGTCGCCGATGGTCGGGGTGGACTCGCCCAGGACGGAGCCCACCAGCAGCGGCACGTGCAGCGTCTCGGGGCGGAAGCCGAAGTCCAGGGGGTGGCCCATGAAGTACTTGCCGTCGGGGATGGGAGCCCAGCTGACGCGCTCGCCGGTCTCTTGGCCGATGGTCCAGATGGCCTCCATGGTGGCCTGGGCCAGGTCATACCAGTCGACCGTCTCAATCTCGTGGACGCGGTCGGGGGTGATGTTGAGATTGGCGAGAATCTGCTTGGCCGCCATACGGGAGATCTTGCGGGCGTGCTCAGCGCTCTCGGGGCCGCCGGAGCCATTGGGGCCG
>CALWWH010000135.1 GCA_944385195.1 uncultured Oscillospiraceae bacterium
GCTGAGCATCTGGGGCGTCAGGGCAATCTCCGGCACCGGCAGCAGTGCCGACTTGCTGCGGTCCAGCGTATGGCGGATCAGGTGCAGGTAAACAGAGGTTTTGCCGCTGCCGGTGATGCCATAGACCAGCGCAACACCGGGTCTGTCCGCCAGAGACTGCCTAGCGAGGCCGTCGAAAACTTCCTGCTGCTCCGGACTAAGCACCACCGGCTGGGCACTACCTACGCTGATCTTTGGCCGGCGCAGAACCTCCTGCTCTCGAAGGGAGATATAGTTCAGCTGCTCCAAGCGTTTGAGGGTCCGGTTGCTGGCCCCGGTAAAGTAGCAAATCTCCTTGACACTGCTCTCTCCCAAAGCGCCAAGCATCTCCAACACTGCCGCTTGCAGCGGCGACTTGCGATGACAGCGGCTGGCGTATTCCAACGCCTCCTCAGCTTCGACCGCCAAAGCGGCAATTTTTTCCGTCTTTTCGCTGCCCCGCTGGGTAAATTCACGGTCGTTACGCAAAACTTTGTGCTCGACGAGCCATTTGAGCGCCGGTTCCAAAAAATCCGGCTCATACAGACGTGTCAGCTGTTCTCGGGTGACCTTGCCGCCCAAGTCCGCGATGCGCTCTGTCAGGTCAAAATACGTCGGATGGCGCCCAATAGAGCCCTCATCCATAACACCACAGAGCTGATATTCCTCCCGAGGCTGGTATAGCAGCCCCGCGGGGAGCATGGCTCGCACCGCTTCATACAGCGTACAGAAACAGCGCTGCCGGACAAAGGCCGCCAGGCGCAGCAGCTCCGGCGATAGGACCGGCTCGTCGTCCAGAAGCTGCGTCAGCTGCTTAAGGCCGTTTTCGTCGCCCTCGCACAGCTCCACAATAATGCCCTCAGTGCTGCGGTTGCCCCGCCCAAAGGGCGTCATTACCCGCACGCCGGGCAGCGCCCGGTCCTGTAAAGAGGCAGGCACACGGTAGGAATAGGCGCGGTCATAGCTGACATTGGCCGCTGCTACGGCAACTTTCGCAATCATCCCGAATGCCCCCCTTCGACACGTCATGCGAGGAGCCCGTTTGAGGCCCCTCGCATGGGTTAGTTCTCTGTGATCAGACCAGGTACTTTTCCTTGATGCTGGCAGTCAGCTTGCCATCGGCAATCTCCTGGATGGCCATGGTCACTGGCTTCTCGGGCAGTGGCTCGCCAAACTGCTCAGACTCAATGGAGAGCTGGCGGGCGCGGTGCGCGATGACATTCACCATCAGATAGCGACTGTTGACATTCTCCAGCAGCTTAGACATGGGGGGGTAAAGCATTGAAAAAGTCCTCCTTCACAAATTTCGCCCGTCTCTGGGCTCTGCATTTCTCCGCGTCGATGATGGCCTCAATCTCATCGGCCACACCATCTACGGTCTCGGATACTACAATATAGTCATACTCCGGCGCCAAGTGGAGCTCCCGCAACGCCGTCTCCAACCGGGCCTTGATCTTGTCCGGCGGGGTATCTCCGCGGCTGTTGAGGCGCCGGGATAACTCTTCATAGCTGGGCGGAACCATAAAAATCAGCACCGCATCTGTGCGGCGAGAGCGGATCTGCATGGCTCCCTGGACCTCGATGTCCAGCAGAACATCCTTGCCCTGATCCAGAGCTTCGTCGATGGGCCCAGCCGGAGTGCCGTAGCAATTGCCGACATACTCGGCGTGCTCCAACAGCTCGTCCCGGCGGATCATCTGCTCAAAACGCTCTCGGGTGACAAACCAGTAGTTCACCCCATCCTGCTCGCCGGGACGGGGGTCACGGGTGGTGGCCGAAATGGAAAAATAGTAGTTGTCGCGGCGGTGCAGCAATTCCGCCATCGCTGTGCTTTTACCGGAACCAGAGGGGCCCGAGAGCACAATCAGAATCCCACGATCTTTCATTGTTCGTCCTCCGTATTCCTCTGCCTGTCTTCCGCATTGGCGACCACCGCCTCCGGCTCGATGGCCGAGAGAATGACGTGGTCAGTGTCCATCAGAATGACAGACTTGGTGCGGCGTCCATAGGTTGCGTCGATGAGCATCCCTCTGTCCCGGGCATCCTGCATCAGGCGTTTGATGGGCGCACTCTCGGGGCTCACCACTGCGATCAGCCGTCCGGCAGCAACCATATTGCCAAACCCGATATTTAGCAGCAGCATACCAGCCTCCTTACTCGATGTTCTGAACCTGCTCGCGGATCTTTTCCAGCTCCGCCTTCAGGTCAACCACCGTGCGCGCCTGCTCGATGTCATTGCCCTTGGAGCCGATGGTATTAGCCTCGCGGCCGAACTCCTGCAGCAGAAAATCCAACTTGCGGCCAATGGGGCCGCCGCCGGAGAGCATGGCTTGAAACTGGTCCAGATGGCTGCGCAGGCGGACGGTCTCCTCGTCCACGGCGATCTTGTCCGCAAAAACGGCTGCCTCTGTGAGGATACGGGCCTCGTCGACGCTGGCCTTTTCCAAAACCTCCCGAATTTTCTGCTCCAGGCGGGCGCGGTACTCCGCTACGACCACAGGGCTGCGTGCTTCTACCTTCTCAGTCAGAGCTAGGACCGTCGCCGCGCGGCTGCGCAGGTCAGCCTCCATGGCAGCTCCCTCGGCTTGGCGCATCTTGTCAAACTGCTCCAGTGCCCGATCCAGCACGGTCAACAGGTCTGAGGTGAACGCCTCCTCGTCGGTCTCAGGCTTCTCCACGTTGAAGATGTCCGGGAAACGGCTCAGGCTGCTGACGGTAATGTCGTTGCTCACTCCGTACTCCTGGGCCACGGCCCGCAGCGCCTCCAAGTAGCCCTCCAGCACCGGTCTGTTGAGCAGAACGTTGACCTTCTGTGCGCCACTGTCATTGACGGTGATATAGACATCCACCTTCCCACGGGCAACCACGGCCTTGATCCGCTGCTTGACGGGTTCCTCCGCAAAGCTGTAAACCCGCGGCAGCTTGACCGTCAGATCCAGATAGCGGTTATTAACCGCACGCATCTCTACCGTGAACTCCCGGCCATTGCGCATCTCCTGTGCACGGCCATAGCCGGTCATACTCCGTATCATGTTAACCGTCTCCTCTTATTTCAAATCGTCTTCCCGGGAAACCGGCGCAGATACTGTCCAATGATCGCAGTAAACCCCAGATCATAGACCACAAAGACCACATTTGCCGCCAGCCAGAGATACCATTTGTCAATGAATGGGATCAGGACCTGACAGAGGGCAAACATGCCGTTGAACAGCGCCAGTTTACAGATCCACTCCAGAGGCAGTTTGTTCATCCGCTCTATGAGGCTCTTAAGCACGCTGTAATGGCCCAGGACCAGCACAAAGAGCAGTCCCTTGAGCCGTCCGGGGAAGAGCAGCAACGTCAGAGCCGCCGCAACCGCATAACATGCTGCGCCCCAGCCCAAACCGCATCGGATAACCGCTAGGGCGGGAATCATGCTGGCCGCCGCCAGGCAGACCCAGGAACCCACAGGCAGGACATTGGCCAGCATCAAAAGCACCACACACAGCGCTGCCAGCAGCGCTGCCGTGGTCAATTTTCGTGTCCGCATCAGCCGCAACCACCACCCATACAGTTACAAAGACAGTCCGCGCAGATCAAGCTGGTACAGCAGTCACCGCAGTCCATGCTGTTGCCGTAGTTGGTTGTGCGATAGGGGTTGGCGCCATTTTGCAGGTAGTTCAGCGCCTGGCGGTATTCCATGTTGTTCGGCGCCATCTGACAGGCCGTCTGGTAATTCTGCCGCGCCATATCCATCCATCCCTTACGGTAGGCAATGGAGCCGGACAGAAAATACCACTCCGCATCGCGGGTCGTGACCTGGTTCAACAGCTCCTCGGCCACGCTGAGGTTCCCCAGATTGATTGCCTGGCGCACTTTGGTGTAGGTAGGGGTGGTATAACCGCTGTCCGTCCACTGCTGATTGGGCCGGTAGCCGTAACTCTGCTGGCGATAGCCGCCTTGATGGGAGGATTGGCCGCCGCTGCGCATCTTTTGGATCTGATCGTAGGCTTCGTTGATCTGCTTCATCTTTTCCTGGGCCAGATCTGCCAGTGGATTATTCGCATAGTTATCCGGGTGGTACTTTCGCGCCAGGTCTCGATATGCTTTTTTAATTTCATCGTCGGAGGCCGTGGAGGATACGCCAAGGACTGCATAGGGATCGTTCATAGATGGCTCCTGTCTGCTCGTTTTAGATTGCGGAATTTGCCCTCGGCGACAGCGCGCAGCACGCCCGGCATACCGAGGTACACAATATTATGGATGATGCCCCTCCCCATCCGCAGCGGAAGAAGTTCCATCGCCGCCGCGGCCATAGAGATGGAGGCGTCGATGGTCTGCATCAAACTCAGCTTGTCTTCCGGGGTGAGCCCCCGCTCTTCGGCGTCATAGCGGCGCAAAGCGGGATTGTAGCGCCCGGCCTTCTGATCTGTCGGCGCATCTTCCAGGGCGTCGGTCAGATAGATGAAGCGTCCTGTGTGGTACAGCAACTGCTCCCCCGCCCGGCGTTCCAGGCCCTCTGGCAGCAGCTGCGCGCAGGCTGCCAGGATCTTGGCGAAGGCATCCGCCGTCTCGTCCAGGCTGTCGCTTTGCGCCACTTCCAGAGCCGAAAGACGCTGCAGAGCGGCTTCGATGGCATCCGCCAGCGCCGGCTGCCTCCGGGCTGCTTTGCGGTAGGCTCTGTGAAAGAGCCACATGCCCAGTTTCGCGGCCAGCTTTTGAACGCCTCGCTCATCCTCGGCAGCGTCGCGAAACTTCTGCCAACCCAAGAGAACCGTTAAGTCTGCCGCGTAGTCAAGAGCATTGCTTCTGCCCGTACAATCCTTTTTGCAGAAGGGATTGGCCGGGCAGAAGCAGCGTTCCTGCTGCCAGGTTTCAGCGCTGCCGTCCAAAAGGCAGCAGAGATAGGTCAGGTCATAGCTGACCAAAAACCGCGCTGCCAGACCGTAACGCTTCCCAAGGGTGCGGCACAGGCCGCAGTACATGGCGTGGTAGGCTTCAAATTCACGGACCTTGAGTTCCGCCTTCAGCGGACGGATATAACCGTACATCCGTTCACCTCCAAAGCTTACCCGCCGCCACTGAGTGTTGAGGAATCGCTGCGCTCGGTGATATTCACCACGACGGAATACTCCTCCTCGTGGAGAATGCCCACGTCAGTGTAACCGTCTACATAGACTGTGACCGGAACCTTATACTGTCCGGGCTCGGTGTAGTCGCTGAGGTCTGCAACAGCCCGCAGGTTTGTGGCATAGATCTGCTCGACCAGGGCAGTCTTGCCGCGCACAACCACGTTCAAGGATTTGGAAATGACATCATAGCTATAGTTCTCCTCATCGGGGAGGTTTATAAGCTCAATATTTGTGGTACGGATGGTGCGGCTGTTGAGGCCCACCAGCTCCACGGAGATGTTCGCCTCCGTCTCGCCAGAGAGGTTCTCGGTATCATTAGGCAGCACAATGGGCCGCTGCAAAGTTGCCTGAACCAGCACCTCTGAGAGCTTGATGGTCCCCAGCGAGATCTGGTTAATGCCTTTGAGCAGTTCTGCATCCCCGGAGATGGTGACGGTCTTGGGCTCAATGTCAACCTTGACATCATGGCTAGTGGCGCCGCCGCCGTCTATGAGTTCGACTGTCAGGCCGACCTCTTTCGTGGCCAAAATCGGCAGCTCGATATTGATTTCGCTCACATCACAGCTCACCCGCTCATCCTCGATGACGTTCTCATTGCTGTCATAGAGCGTAAAGGGCAGCGTCGTGGTGACAGTACGATCCAGATCCTCGCGATCCAGATAGACCTCCGCGTGGTGGATCTGCTCGACGATCTCCTCCGGGCCACGGACTGTGATCTCGTCGGGATTGCAGATCATGGTCTCCGCCAGGTATCCCTCCGCCGGGCTGCCACCAGAACCGTAAACCGGGATCTTCTTACTCAGCAGTTTGCCAACGCTGATATTCACCGCAGGGGGGGTTTGCTCAAGGACGGTGATGGCGTTGTCGCCGATATTGTCCGGAAATTGGATTTCGTAATCGAGTGTGTAGTTCCCTGCGCTGCGAATGGTACTCAGATCCACTGTAATAGCGATATTGGTGCGATTCAAACTGGCAGTATCCGTGCGTTTGCCGTAGACATGGAGGTCTACGGTCGCATACTGGCCAGTCGTGAGGATCAGCTCATGATCATCGGCTAAAAC
>CALWWH010000136.1 GCA_944385195.1 uncultured Oscillospiraceae bacterium
ACTCGCCGGGCTCGTCTGGGCACTGCTGGAATCCGCCGAAGTGGGTCTCCTTGACCGAGGAGCCGCTCCAGGACAGCTGGCCGGTGGCGTACTGGACGACCTGTCCGGCGCTGTTGCGGATGATGTATAGGGTGTCGACCTGCTTATCCTCGGCGGTGAACTCATAGCTGACTTCCACGGCGAAGGCCATGCCGCCGGAGGAGGAGAAGTTGCGGTTAGAGCTGATCAGATCGGTCAGCCCCCAATTTTCTTTGTCCGGCAGGTCGAAGAAGCCCAGGAAGATGCCGCTGGTGTGGTAGTCGTCAAACGGACCGGCTTCCTGGGTGGTGACGCTGACGGGCTCGACACCGCCCACCAGCAGCCCGCCCTCGGCGGCCAGCTCAAAGCTGTATTCGGCGTTGGGCAGCAGATCGTGCAGCTCCAGAAGATTCTCGCTGACGGCGTAGATCTGGCTCTCGCCGGTGCCCACGTTGGTGCAGGTCAGATGCCAGCGCGCCGGGGCGTTGCCGTCAATGACGGTCCAGCTGACATTGATGCTGTCGCTGCCAGTGGCATAGGCGACGAAATCAGCTACGTTGCACAGGGGCAGATCCACGCTGCGGGTGGCATCGTCGGGATTGGTCAGACCTTCGCAGCTGAGCGTTACGGTATAGGAATAGCCGGTGGCCAGCCCCTCAAAGGTATGAGTGAAGCTATCGGTCTGGTCTGTGAATTCCTCAGCCCAGTACGAGCCGTCGGTGCCGGAACAGGTCAGGTACCAGCTCTTAGCGTAGTTGCCGCTGGAAGCCCAGCGGACGGTCAGCTCTCCGTAAACGCTGTCGTCGAGCTCGAAGGTGGTCAAATTGACAACCGTCTCAGTCTCACAGGTCACGGAGGTGGTGCCCAGGACGGGCTCATTGTCTGCGTCGGCGATGGTGAAGGTGTAGACCTGGCCGGCGTCCAGGCCGTCGATGGTCAGATCTGTGCCGGTGAAGGCGGCGCTCTGGGTGTCGCCGTCGGCGTTGGAGAAGGTCAGGGTCCAGTGCTCTGGCTCATAGCCGGTGGGAATGAAGTGCAGCGCAATCTGGGTGGGGGAGAGCGCCTCGGCCTCGAAGAGCAGAATTTCCGTGGGCATCGGGGTTACGACGCGGTTCGAGGTGATGCCCTCCAGCTTCAGGTCATCGTTGCATTGCAGGCTGACAATATACTCCGATCCGGCCTCCAGATCTTCAAAGTAGAGATCCTGACCGGCGTAGGGCACGCTTTGCAGGACGCGGCCGCTGCTGTCGGCGAGGTTCACGGTCAGAGGAGCATCGGAAGGAGCCGTGATGGACACCCGCATGGTGTCGGCGCCCTGTATCTCCAGCGTCAGCTGCTCGATCAGATAGGAACGGTTTTCCAGATAGTTCCACACTCCGAAGCCAGCTACAGCCAGCAGCACTGCAATCAGTACCGGGATGGCAATTTTCAGCCACAGACGGCTGCGAATTTTCACCCGGGAGGGGTTGGCGGTCAGCACATCGGACAGGTCGTCTTCCTCCTCATAAGCGGCGGCGAAGGCGCTGCGGGACTTGGCGGAGATCTCGGGACGTTCCTGAGGGAGGTCAATGTGGGGCAACGTCGCGCCGTCGAAAATGGTGACCTCCGCCGGAGAGGCTTGGGCTGAAGAATTTTCGGCGGGAGTGTCCTCTGCGGGCGGCTCGGTGGGGGATTCTACGGCGGGGGCTTCGGCGTCCTCCTCATCCTCGTCTGCGTCCTCGGCGGCGGCGTCCTCGGCGGAGTCCTCGGCGGCGGCTTCCTTGGCGGGCTCAGATGCGGCGGCATCTTCGCTGGCCTTTTCCCCGGTTTCCGGGGTGAGGTCCGGGGTGACTGCGTTCAGAGCGGGCGCCTTCTCAGCTGGTGGTGCAGTTTCAACAGAGGTATAGGGGACGGCTGTGTCATCAGTCAGGTCGATGCAGCCCTCCAACGCGGTGAGCAGCTCCGACGGGGTGGGGTAGCGGTCTTCGCTGGCTGGGGCGCAGGCCTTGCAGAGCACCTCGGCCAGCAGATCGGGCGCATAGGCCGGTGCGGGCAGCGCCTCGCCGGCGCGGCGGCGCGTTTCGTCAAAGGGGACATAGCCGTTAAAGATGGTCCAGAGTACCACTCCTATAGAATAGGTATCTACCGTCTCATTATGCATACCCAGTACATCGCAGAGCTCCGGCGCGGTACACTCGCTGATATAGCGGTCGGGCAGGGTGGCGAAGGGGATGTCATCGAGCATAATGACGCCCAGGTCGCCCATGCGGAACACGCCCTGAGGGTCCCGGTAGAGATTCTCCGGCTTGATGTTGCGGTGGAGCATACCATGCAGACGCAGGGCGCAAAGCGCCTGGGTGACGCTGATACCCAGCTCCAGAGCGGAGCGGCTGGTAAAGGCACGCTCCTCCATCAGCTCCCGCACGGTGGTAGCCCGGAGCGTCAGCAAGTAGACATCGTAGCCAATGCCGTCGTCCTTGAGCTTGATCTGGGAGTCCAAGTAGGGCAAAAAGTGCGGATGATCGCGCATTTGATCCAGCAGGGCCAATTCCTTCTTCAGCTCATCCATCTCTGTGCTGTAGTACGCCAGGGCAGCCTCTTCATCGGCAACGGCGCCGGAGAAGATCAGGCCACTGACCATTGACTGCGTGGCAGGGATGGACAGGTGCTTTACGATCATCGGCGCGCGAATCCCCTCGTAGGTTACAGCGTACACATCGCGGCCTTGGCTGGACTTGATCAGTTGGCCTTCGCGTCACAATTCGTCCAGCGGTTTTGCCGTAACAGGCACGAAACCGCCTCCTTTCATAACTTTTGGGTATAATTCGCCAATTTTGACAACCTATATTATAGGCTAAAAAACTAAAAAATGCAAGCCTCAATCGCGTTTTATGCCCAAAATGGGAACACGCTGGGATTGCACCGCGTCTAACCCATAGTCTGCCAGGAAAAAACCTGCGGAAAGCCGTCGAACGATCGCTGCCTGGCAGGGACTTGGCAAGACCTGCGAAACATGGTATAATAAATCTAATACGATTGTAATCCGCATCCCGTGAGTTTGCCCGGGGGAATGGAGGTAAATCATTATGAGAATTATCTGTCATAACTGCGGCGAGAGCTACAGCGACCGTTTTGAGACCTGCCCGGTCTGTGGGGAGCCGCAGCGTGATGTGCTGGAGGAGCTGATCGAAGCGGAGACGGCAAAAGTCCCCCCGACGCTGCCGGAACTGGACGTCAAAAACGAACCGGAGCAGAAGCAGGCGCCTGTCCGCCGGAAGGGTGACACAGACACCGGCCCTATCCACAGCTTTGCTTTTGGCGAGGAGGACGAGGACGACGCCACCGTGCGCAAGCCGCTGCGGCCGACCCCCCAGCCGCGGCAGTACTACCACGACGCGGAGGAAAACAGTGACCAATCCTACGCTCCCCGCTACGCCAAACCCAAGAAACGCAATGACCGCATACCGGTCTGGATGGTTGTCACCATCAGCGTCGCCCTGAGTCTGGCACTCATCGTCGGCGCGTTGACTCTGGTCTACGCCATGGGCGTCTTCGATCAGCCGGAGGACCCGTCCATCGGGCAGTCTCAGACCCCGGGCGAGGAGCTGGAGATCGCCGATCCGTCTGACACCTCAAATGACACCCCTGACATCACCCCGGCCGATGATACGCATACCACGGTTGGAAATATCACGGTCGTAGACGATCCGGCGGAGGAATTTCCCATTGAGAACGTGACCACGGACGGGGAGCCTGAGACGCCGGTGGTGGAGTGCAGCAGCCTGAGCCTGGACACCGTAGACTTTACCCTGGCCTTCCGCGGGGATAATCACACCATGACCGCGACGACGGAGCCTGCCGAGGCGGCAGAGTTTGTCACTTGGGAGAGCAGCGACCCCATCGTCGCGACGGTGGATGAGAACGGCCGCGTGGAGGCGATGAGCAAGGGCACCGTTACCATCACGGCCACC
>CALWWH010000137.1 GCA_944385195.1 uncultured Oscillospiraceae bacterium
AAATTGACTTGACCGGTAAGGTTGCCGTCGTCACCGGCGCCGGCGGTGTCCTGTGCAGCATCTTTGCCAAGGCTCTGGCTGCCTGCGGGGCAAAGGTCGCCCTACTGGACCTGAACCAGGCCGCGGCCCAGGCTGTGGCCGACGCCATCACCGCTGAAGGCGGCACCGCCAAAGCCTACGCGGCAAATGTCTTAGACCGGGCCATTCTGGAGCAGGTCTGCGCCGCCGTTGAGGCCGATCTCGGCCCCTGCGACATCCTGCTCAACGGCGCAGGCGGCAACAATCCCCGCGCCCAGACAGACCATGAATACCACGAGGTCGGCGATGAGCTCAGAGAGGATGTCAAGAGCTTCTTCGACCTGGACCCCTCCGGCGTGGAGTTCGTCTTCAACCTGAACTTTTTGGGCACCCTTCTGCCCACCCAGGCCTTTGCCAAGCAGATGACCCGCAGCGGCGGCGTCATCATCAACGTCTCTTCCATGAACGCCTTCACCCCGCTGACCAAGATCCCCGCCTACTCCGGCGCCAAGGCCGCCATCAGCAACTTCACCCAGTGGCTGGCCGTCCACTTCTCCCACTGCGGCATCCGCGTCAACGCCATCGCCCCGGGCTTTTTCTCCACGGCGCAGAACAAGTCTCTGCTCTGGAACGACGATGGCACCCCCACCGCCCGCACTGGCAAGATTATCGCCGCCACCCCCATGAGCCGCTTCGGCGAGCCCGAGGAGCTGGTCGGCACGCTGCTCTACCTGGTGGACAACAACGCCGCCGGCTTTGTGACCGGTATCGTCGTCCCCGTTGATGGCGGTTTCTCCGCCTATTCCGGCGTATAATCGAATAAATTTGGAGGTAAAAATCATGCAGCTTTCTGATATCGGCCTGATGGGCCTGGCCGTCATGGGCGAGAATCTCGCCCGCAACATGCTCAGCCACGGTTTCTCCGTCTCTGTCTATAACCGCACCACCTCCGTTGTGGATCACTTTATGCAGACCTACGGCCAGGGCCAGAAGGTATACGGCGCCCACTCTCTGGAAGACTTCCTGGCCTCCCTGGCCAAGCCCCGCAAGATTCTCATGCTCATCCGCGCCGGGGAGCCTGTGGACCAGATGATCGACACGCTCATCCCCATGCTCGATCCCGGCGACTGCATCATCGACTGCGGCAACAGCCACTACCCCGACACCATCCGCCGCTGCCAAAAGGTCGAGCAGGCCGGTCTGCTCTACGTCGGCTCCGGCGTCTCCGGCGGCGGCGAGGGCGCGCTGAAGGGCCCCTCCATGATGCCCGGCGGCTCCCCCGCAGCCTGGCCCCTCATCCAGCCCATTTTCCAGGCCATCTGCGCCAAAGTAGACGGCGAGCCCTGCTGTGACTGGGTCGGGCAGGGCGGCGCGGGCCATTTTGTCAAAATGGTCCACAACGGCATCGAGTACGGCGACATGCAGCTCATCTGCGAGGCCTACTTCCTGATGAAAGAATACTTAGGCATGGGTGCGCAGGAGCAGAGCGAGGTCTTTGCCCGGTGGAACGAGGGCCGTCTGAAGAGCTACCTGATCGAAATCACCGCAGACATCCTCTCCCGGATCGACGACGACAGGACGCCGCTGGTGGAGAAGATTCTCGACACCGCCGGCCAGAAGGGCACCGGCAAATGGACCACCATCGCCTCCCTGGACGAGGGTATCCCCCTGACACTGATCTCTGAGGCCGTCTTCAGCCGCTGCCTGTCGGCGATGAAGGACGCCCGCGTGGCCGCTTCCGGCATCCTGGGCAGCCAGATCGTCAAGTTCTCCGGCTCTCAGGCCGAGAAGGAGGCGTTCCTGGCTGATCTGGAGGCCGCGCTGTACGCCAGCAAGATCGTCTCCTACACCCAGGGCTACAACCTGATGATGAGCGCGGCCAAGACCTACGGCTGGGATCTGAACTTAGGCGGCATCGCCCTCATGTGGCGCGGCGGCTGCATCATCCGCAGCGTCTTCCTGGGCCAGATCAAGGCCGCCTTCGACGCTGACCCCAATTTGCCCAGTCTGATGACCGCCCCCTATTTTGCCGACGCGCTGAAGGATGCCGCTGCTGCCTGGCGCCGCGTCTGCGCCGCCGCAGTGCTGTCCGGCGTTCCGGCTCCCGCGTTCTGCTCCGCCCTGAGCTATTATGACGGCTATCGCTGCCCCCGGCTGCCCGCTAACCTGCTGCAAGCGCAGCGGGACTACTTCGGCGCCCATACCTACGAGCGCATCGATGCCCCGCGGGGCGAATTCTTCCATACCGACTGGCTGGGCAGCGGCTCCGTCGCCTCGTCCACCTACAACGCCTGAGGAGGCTCGATGATGAAAAAATACGCAATCGTGTGCCCCACCAGCATGGGCGTCCGCATTACGCCGGATGACCGCCAGCCGGTGCAGATGGCCAACCGCTTCACCCTCTACTCCACCAGCGCCGAGACCAATGTCCTCAACGTGGCCGCCTCTCTGGGCCTGCCGGTCAAGTGCCTGACCGCTTTCGTCGAGGGCAGCCCCATCGCCTCCTTTATCAAAAGTCAGCTCCGCGCCCGGGGCATCGCGTTTGAAGGCCCGGAGATCACCCCCGACGGCCCCTGGGGCGTTCGCCATCAGTTCAACATCGCCGACAGCGGCTTTGGCGCCCGAGGCGCCCGCGTCTACAACGACCGCGCCGGGGAAGTCGGTCGCCTCCTCTGCGAGGAATTCTATGACTTAGAGCGCCTATTTGGCTCCGAGGGCGTCGAGATTCTGCACCTGTCCGGTCTGATTGCCGCTCTGTCCCCCTCCACCGCGCAGCTGTGCGTGGCCATGGCCCGCACCGCCGCCAAATACGGCACAAAGGTCAGCTTTGACCTGAACTTCCGCGCCTCGTTCTGGAAGGGCCGCGAGACAGAGCTCCGGGCCGCTTTCCACGAGATTGCCTCTCTGGCCGATATCCTCATCGGCAACGAGGAGGACTTCCAGCTGGCCCTGGGCATCGAGGGCCCCGAGGCCGGCGGCACCGGCCTACAGGGCAAAATTGACGGTTTCAAGGGCCTCATGGACCGTGTGGCCGCGGCCTATCCCCACGCCAGCGTCTATGCCACCACCCTGCGCGAGGTGGTGGACGCCAACACCAACCTCTGGGGCGCAATCCTGCGCGCCGTGGACGGCTGGCACATCGTCCGGCCGCGGCCCATCTCTGTCCTGGACCGCATCGGTGGGGGTGATGGCTCTGTCGGCGGCATGCTCTACGGCATTCTGAGGGCCTGGGAGCCGGAGAAATGGGTCCAGTTTGGCTGGGCCACCGGCGCACTGGCCTGCACGCTCCTTACCGACTACGCTGCCCCGGTGGATGAGGCTCAGGTCTGGGCCATCTACGATGGCAACGCCCGCGTGGTGCGCTGAGTCAGTCCCCAAATCGCTTTGAGAACCCTCGCTGCCTGTTCTATCTCAAGAACAGGCAGCGAGGGTTCTTTGTATCTGCCCTGCTGCAAAGTCGGCAGCATCCAGCCCATAAAAAAGGCCCCGCACCGGAATGGTGCGGGGCCACAAATTCACATGAGAGGGGGATTAGCCCTTCAGAGAACCGACCATCATGCCCTTGGTGAAGTACTTCAGGATGAAGGGATAGAAGCAGAAGATCGGCAGAATGGCCACGACGATGGTGCAGTACTCGATCAGATCTTCGTACATGGCAAGCTCTGCATCGTAGTCGACAGAAGTCTGGTCCTGCTGCGTCAGGATCTCGCGCAGGATCATCTGCAGGGGATACAGGTCACGATCGCGCAGATAAATCAGAGCGTCATAGTAGCTGTTCCACTTAAACAGAACATACTGCAGCGCCAGAACGGCGACGGTTGCCTTGGCCAGCGGGATCACGATGCGGAACAGAATGACGAGGTTTCCGGCGCCGTCCAGACGGGCAGACTCTTCCAGAGAGTCCGGCAGGCCCTGAATGGCGGTACGGATGATAACCAAGCTCATGACGTTTACTGCGCCTGGGATAACCATGACCCAGCGGGTATCGAGCATATGCAGCTCCTTGATCACCAGGTAAGTAGGAATCAGGCCGCCGTTAAAGAACATGGTGATGGTCAGCATCAGCATGACATATTTTTTGAGCATCATGCCGCGGCGGGAGAGAACGAAGCCGCCCATGGTGCACAGGATGGTGGAGATGCAGCCGCCGACCGCGCAGTAGAAGATGGTGTTGGCATAGCCCATCAGCAGGGAGTTGTTGCCGAACACGCTCTTGTAGCCGTAGTAAGTAATGGGATGCTCCGGGCCATCAGACAGGGGCCACAGAACGACGCCAGAGTGCTTTGCCAGGCAGGTCGGGTCAGAGAAAGAAGACATGATGACGTGCCAGACAGGCAGCAGACAGATGATGCCGAACGCAAGAAGGAGCAACGCATTGATGACTTCAAACACGTAACGGCTGGGAGTTTTAATTTGAAAATTCATTCCTCAGACCATCCTTCCTTAGAACAGACTGGTATCGCCGATCTTTCTGGAGACGCCGTTAGACACGACCAGAAGAATCATACCAATGACGGAGTTAAATAGACCCACAGCGGCAGAGTAGCCGTAGTCCTGCTCGATGAGGCCCTTTCTGTAGACGAAGGTACCGATAACGTCGGCAACTTCATAGGTCAGGGGGGTGTACAGCAGCAGGATCTTGTCGCTGTTGGCGGCCAGCAGGCTGCCGATACGCATGATCAGCATGATGGTGATGGTGGGAGCAATGCCGGGCAAGGTGACGTGCCATGCCTGCTTCCAACGGTTCGCACCGTCGATGGTGGCGGCCTCATAGAGCTCCTGGTTGATACCGGACAGGGTTGCCAGGTACAGGATGGAGCCGAAGCCTGTGCCTTGCCATAGATCCGATAGAACCATAATCGGTCGGAAATACGGTGAAATTGTCAGCAGGTTCTTGGCCTCGTCCAGAACGCCGATCTTAACGAGCAGCTGGGTGATCAGGCCCTTGGTCGCCACAAAGTCGATGATGATACCGCAGATAACGACGGTAGAGATGAAGTTCGGCATGTAGCTGACGACCTGGATGCACTTTCTAAACCAATCCTGCTCGACCTCGTTGAGCATCAGAGCGAAGATGATGGGCATCGGGAAGCCAATGATCAGAGAGAGCATGGACAGGATCAGGGTGTTCTTAAGGACACGAACGAAGTAGACAGAGGTAAAGAAGCTGATGAAGTGCTTCAGACCGACCCACTCGCTGAAGAAAACGCCGTTCTTCGGAGTGAAACGTTCGAACGCTAAGACGATGCCGCCCATGGGGAGGTAGTTGAAAATGAACAAGAACAGGACGATGGGAAGGATCAGGACATATAGACCCTTATTCATACGGATGTCTCGTTTCAATTCAATCCAACGCATACGAATTTCTCCTTTACTAAGTTTGCAGCTGCGGCCGAAGTTTCCCACGACCGTTTTGGGACTGGAGTGGAACGCCTCGACGAAAAGCTTCGTCAAATCACCGAAAACAGCCAGTCGTTCCATCTGATTTTGAAAACTAAAAACTGGGGTGCTAGTCGCTCCAGCTTTGCGCAGCCAAATCCAGACAGCGCTCGGGGCTGAGACGGCTTTGATATCATTTCGTCCGGGCATGCACTCCTTTCCCTGTCAGATCTTGGCGGCAGAAGTGATGGATGGCACGGCTGCCGCCTCGCTCTAACGGTTTTTGGCGACTGTGCCCACGGGGGTATGCCTCCGCCCGACGCAGCTATCGCCTTGGTTGTTATGATTATAGCACATTTTGTGCAATTTACAAGCAACTTTTCGGTTCTGAACACAATTTTTTTGTGCAGTCCTCCATCTGCCTATACAGATTCACCAAAGGCAAGACTGTTACATCATTATTTCTTGGTATCTCCGGCGTCAAAAAAGTGTCCCTTCTCAGGGTTTTTTGTGTGTATTTCGCTAATTATGACCTTTTTCGTTTTATTTCTCCACCATTGTCAGAACGCTATTCGTCATTTTGTTCTTAAATTCTTCATCTTTTTTTTAGTTAATCCCTGAAATCCGGCCGCAGAAAGTAACAAAATTTAACCGCAAAAATCGAACTTTTTTTGATTTTTATTCTACGGCGGACTATCATCGCCCCAAATTCGCCCTTTCCGGGCCGAAATTCCGCCGCAAACGAACCCTGCCGCCGCCAGGGAATTCCGGCGGCGGCAGGTGCTTTTCGGTCAGTATGCGGGCTTACATCTGTTCCGGCGCAGAGAAGCCCAGCAGGTCGATGCAGGTCAGCAGCATGCGGCGGGTCATATCCAGCAGCGCCAGGTAGCCCTGCCTGCGGGCCTCGTCCGGCTCCTGCAAAATGCGCACATCGTGATAGAAGCGATTGGCCGCACCCGCCAGCTCATAGCAGTAGGCGCACAGAACATTGGGCGTGCTGTCACGGACGGCCAGCAGCAGCTGGTCGGCAAAACGGCTGAGCACCAGCTGCAAGTCCTTCTCCAGGGCGCTCTCGGCCGGGCGCAGGGCAAGGCCCGACACATCGCCGCCGTATTTGGTCATGATCGAGCCGATCCGGACGATGGTGTAGAGCAGGTAGGGGCCGGTATTGCCCTCAAAGGAGGTAAAGCGTTCGATGTCGAACACATAGTCCTTCGTGGCTAGGTTGCTCAGATCTCCGTACTTGAGCGCGGCAATGGCAATCTGATGGGCGGTCTGATCCATCTTCTCGGGGGGGATGACCTGGTTTTGAGCGATACGCTGGCGGACGGTATCGGTGATGTCGGCGACGAAGTTCTCCAGGCGCATGACCCCGCCGTCGCGGGTCTTGAAGGGCTTGCCGTCCTTGCCGTTCATGGTGCCAAAACCCAGGAACTTCAGCTCGGTCTCCGGGCGGACGATGCCCGTCTTGTAGGCGGTGCGGAAGACCTGCTCAAAGTGCAGCGCCTGGCGCTTGTCCACCACGTACAGGACCTTATCGGGATGGAAATCCTGCTCCCGCTGGACCAGCGTGGCCAGGTCAGTGGTGGCGTACAGCGCCGCGCCGTCGCTCTTGAGCAGGATGCAGGGGGGCACCTGCTTGGTGTCTTCCTCCGTTTGCACTTCCACCACCAGCGCGCCCTGGCTCTCGACGGCAAAGCCGTCGGCACGCATTTTCTCAATCATGGGCATAATATAGGGGTCGGCGTCGGACTCGCCCTTCCAGAGGGTGTAGTGGACATCCAGCGCCTCGTAGTTCTTGCGCAGGTCGGCAATGGAGACGTTCATAATGTGCTCTCTCAGGGCCGCATAGCCCCGCTGGCCCTTCTGCAAACGATAGGTTGCCTCGTGGGCACGGGCGGAAAAGGCCGGGTCCACCTTGCTGCGGGCACTGGCAGCAGGATAGATCTCCTCCAGCTCGCTGATGGTGAAGGGGGCCTGGCTCGGATACTCCCCGGTGTAACTGTCGTCAAAGTAGGGCAGGTCGGGATAGCGCTCGCGGACGCCCTCGACAATCAGGCCCATTTGCAAGCCCCAGTCGCCCAGGTGCACGTCGCCGATGACCTTGTTGCCCACATAGCGCTCCATGCGGCACAGCGCCTCGCCGATGACGGCCGGACGCAGATGGCCGACGTGGAGGGGCTTGGCGACGTTGGCCCCGCCGTAGTCTACCACGATGGTGCGCGGGGGCTCCTGCCGGGGCACGCCAAAGCGCTCGGCGCTGCGCATCTGCTCGAGGTAGGCGCACAGATACGCCGGGGTCAGCTTCAGATTGATAAACCCGGGCGCGACTGCTTCCACGGACTCAAAGGCCTCGTGGCTCAGCTGCGCGACGACGTCGTTGGCAATGGCGATGGGCGCCTTTTTGTAGGCCTTGGCCGCCGCCATGGCGCCGTTGCACTGGTATTCGCACAGATCCGGTCGGTTAGAGATCGTGGCCTTGCCATAAGAGGCATCGTAGCCGGCAGCGGTGAAGGCCGAACAGAGCAGCTCCGAGATCTGGTCAACTAGCTTATTCATGCTGATTTCTCCTTTGTCTTTCGTGACGGATGTATTAGTATAGCATATTTTCCCCCGAATGTACAGCCCTATGACCCGAAAAAAAGCCGCACAAACAGCGCCGCGGTGAAAAACCCCGTCAAATCCGCCAGCAGTGCCGCCGGCACTGCGTAGCGCGTAGACTTCACCTCCGCAGCCCCAAAGTAGACCCCGATGGCGTAGAAGGTCGTCTCCGTGCTGCCCAGCATCACCGCCGCCGTGCGGCCGACGAGACTGTCCGCCCCATGGGCGGCGATCAATTCCGCCCCCACCGCCAGGGCCGCGGAGCCGCTGATGGGACGAACGAGCATCAAGGCCGCGCACTCCGGCGGGATGCCGACTGCATGCAGTACGGGCGCCAGCCACCGGCTAAACAGATCGATTGCCCCGGAGGCCCGCAGCATTCTGATGGCCGTCAGCAGCACCACCAGCGTGGGCAAAATCGTCGCCAGATTCCGCAGGCCCTCCGCCGCGCCGGCAGTCAGCAGGCCGTAGACGTCCTGCTGCTTTCGCAGCGCTGCCAGCGCTGCCAGGGCCAGCAGCAGCGGCACGGCCATTTCGGACAGATACTTTACCATCCCCGCTTTCTCCAAATGCGGCCGAGGATCATCGCCGCGCTCAGTCCCACCGCCAGGGCGCAGGCGCTGCTGCACCACACCGCCGGCAGAATCTCAAACGGCGAGGCCGCACCGCTGGCGGCCCGCAGCGCCGCCACCGTCGTGGGCAGCAGCTGAATGGAGGCCGTGTTGAGCACAATGAAGCGGCACAGTTCGTCATTGGCCCGCTCCCCTGTCCGAAGCCGCCGGACCGCTTCAATCCCCATCGGGGTCGCCGCATTGCCCAGCCCCAACAAATTTGCCGCCGCATTGGCGCTCACAGCCTCAAAGGCCCTGTCGCTGCAGCGGGGAAACAGCCTCCGCAGCGCCGGGCGCAGCGCCGCTGCGATGCCCCGGGAGAGGCCCCCCGCCTCC
>CALWWH010000138.1 GCA_944385195.1 uncultured Oscillospiraceae bacterium
CGTTGCTCATTTGAAGAAGGTGTTTGCCAACGCAACTCCCCTAAAGGACGTCAACGCGGTGATACGTAAAGGAGAGGTTATCTCCATCATCGGTCCCTCCGGCACGGGAAAAAGCACCCTGCTGCGCTGTCTCAATCGGTTGGAGACACCGACGGAGGGGCAGATTGAGGTCTTCGGGCAGCCGATGACCTGCGTGAAAGCGGCGCAGCTAGGCGCTGTACGTCGGCGTATGGGCATGGTGTTCCAGAGCTTTAACTTGTTTGCACACCTGACGGTGATTGAAAATATCATGTTGGGCCCGGTAGAGCTGTTGGGCTGTACCCGTCAGCAGGCCTATGAGCGAGGCATGCATCTGTTGGCCAGCGTGGGGTTGGCAGAAAAGGCACTGAATTATCCCGATGAGCTCTCCGGTGGGCAAAAGCAGCGCGTTGCCATTGCCCGCACCCTGGGAATGCAGCCGGAAATCGTGCGCTTGGACGAGCCGACCAGCGCACTGGATCCCACCATGGTGGGCGAGGTGCTGTCGGTTATCCGCAGCTTGGCCGGGCAGGGTCTGACTATGCTTATTGTGACTCATGAGATGAAATTCGCCCGAGATGTATCGACACGGGTGTTTTACATGGATGAGGGCGTCATTTATGAAGAAGGTACGCCAGAGCAGATATTTGAGCATCCGAAGACTGACCGGTGTCGGGCGTTTGTCCACCGGCTGAAGACCTTCCATCTCGATATTGCTTCCAAAGCATTTGACTTTATCGGCACGGCGGCCGACATCGACCGCTTTGCTCGTAGGCAGCTGCTGGGCGCACAGCAGTCGCTCAAATATCAGCAGATTTTTGAGGAGCTGTGCGTAACGAGTATTCTGCCCACCTTGCCGGATGATGACTGCCGCCTGAGCTTTGATGCCCTTTGCAGTGAGGATGGCAGCGAATGCGAGGCGATCATCCGCTGGCCGGGCGAACTGTTCAACCCGCTGTCTCAGGGGGATGCGTTGAGTGTGGCTCTGGCTGTCAGCCGAACCAAGAGCAGCGCACACACCTATGCCGACGGGGTAAACACGGTGACAATCGTATTTTAAAGAGAACAGGCAGAGGAGGGGACGCCCGTGATACATGATGTAAAGGAAATTATCCCCCGCATCCTGCGGGATATAAACGACGGCGTTCTGGTTCTGGACCGGCAGGATTAGAGCTTACTCCTCAAAGAACAGGGACGGAAGATGTTGGGACAACGTCAGGATCCGACCAATCGCAATTATGCAGCCGCCTTCCTGGATCAGGATGTGGAAGGGAAAGAGGACGCCTTTTATCAGTTTGTGCTGGCTGCTGTGTATGACAAGGAACCCCTCCACAGCGAAGAGGCGGACGGCAGGGCCAGCAACCGGAAAATGCAGCGGTGCGGAGTCCGACTGGAGTTCTACGGGGTGCACGGGCTGGTGCTGGCACTATCGATCCGCTTCGGTACGCGGAAGGCCTACTGTTCGGAGTGGCGAGATATCTTGGGATGCTGCTGGTACTTACCCTCATTGCTCTGCCTGTTCACAGTATCAACATGCGGCTGCCGGCCATGGGAATCCTCTGCGTGATCATCACGCTGCTGTTAAGGACGGGGTGGAAAATCGCCTCTGCATGAGGAAAACAGAAAGCCTTTTATAAACGGGTAACGGAAGAAAGGAAGAAAAATCATGAAAATGAGAAAATGGGCGTCTGTCTGCTGTTGGCGACGCTGCCCGCCGCACTGCTCCTATCCGGATACGGACAGCAGGATAGTCAAACGAAGGAGATGGTCTACCATGTGTACTTTGTGTTAAATGATGCGGCCACCAGCGCGCAGGAGGTCACGATGGAAGATGCATTCTTGTCTATCCGGGGCTGTCATCGAAAGACATGGCCACGGGGATTCCGAACACCGTACTTACGGCGCCTGTACGCAAAACGGTTAAAGCAAAGGCAACGATACGCTGGTGTATATGCTGACCTTTGTGGACGAAGAAAATATGGAAAAGAGCGCGAACGAGGTCATTGAGCATCTGGATTTGGCATCCGTTATCTGCCAGAAAGAGCAGATGGCTTATACCTTTTCTGTTGGAGAAGAAAAGCAGTTGTAAACCGTCTGTAGATTCTATCATAATAAAAAATTGGAGGTTATCGTATGAACATTAGCAAAACAACGGAAGGAAGCACCCTGAATCTCGCCTTGGAGGGGCGTTTAGATACCACCACGGCCCCTCAGCTTGAGGAAGAACTCAAACGCTCCATGGATGGCATCACGGAATTAAACATGGATTTTGAAAAGCTGGAGTATCTATCCTCCGCTGGTCTGCGGGTGATTTTGGCTGCGCAAAAAACCATGAACCGGCAGGGGAAAATGGTCATCCGGCACGTCAACGAAACCATACGGGAAGTATTTGAAGTGACTGGCTTTATCGATATCCTTACCATTGAATAAGAGGCGTGTAAGATGAAGGTTGCAGTCATTGGCAATGGAAACGTAAATATGGCTGCCTTTGGGGAGCTGTTACGAATGTCAGAAATTTAGGAACTGGCGTTGGTGGGCAAAAATGTAGAGAGGGTTCGGCGTGTCGTGGATATCCGGAGCGCCCACGTGACGGCGGTGTTCCCCATAACGCAGGAAGAGAAAAAGCGTTTGATGCCTGCGCCAATGTGATCGCCGCTGAGACAAAGGACTTTATAGGGAAAGGAGCCGATTATGAAATCCAAGGAAATTGTGTTATCGAACAAACTATCCTGCGCTGTAAGTGCGCTGCAAGAGGTAGAGCAGGCCTCCGAACAGGCGGGGCTGGACCGGGAACAGACCAACATACTGCGGCTGCTGACCGAGGAAATGATTGCCATGACCACCGATATCCTACAGGACTGCAAGGGAACCCTGTGGATGGAATGGGAAGGAACAGCCTGTGAGCTGCATCTGACCGCGGTGGCCCCCATCGAAAAAGAAGCCAAAGCCGCTTTTATCGAGGCCTCCAAGGCCAAAGTGAATGCACCTGTTAAGGGACTGAAAAACAAGATAAGTGCCCTGCTGGCGGGAATGCTTAGCAGTGGGGATTATCCTGAGCTGTACGCCTCTATGAGCGCTGGCTTTATCAGCGGTGTGCCTGTCGGTATGCCCTCTATGCGTATGGCGCCAACTTGGTCACTGGCAGCGTATACGGAAAGCCGGAGGGAGGAACAAAAGCAGGCCGAGATGGAGGGGGTAGAAAAATCCATCCTGATTGGTCTGGCGGATGATGTGGTGGTATCTGTGAAAAGCCACTGGGTGGAACTGGTGGTGAAAAAGCACTTTGCCGCTCCGCTGCGGGCTGCTAAACCGCAATTTACCGGCCTGTCCCATGTGTGTATTTGGGTGGACGATATGATGGAGGCTGTCTCCTATTATCAGAAGCTGCTGGGGGCCGTACCGGATTATTACCTGCCTCACTGGAAGAATGAAGGCTTCTTCAAAACCAGCGGCTTTATAAAAGAGGCGACGGACGGCGAGGTTTCCATCGCATTTGTCAATATTCCCGGCACCAAGCTGACGCTGGAACTCGTGCAGTATCACGATCCGGAAGGACATAAGGACCCGGTGATTTTTGCCGCTAACGACGTCAGCGGCGCTCACCATGTAGCTCTGAAAATCACAAACATAGATGAGGCGTTTTTGCATATTCAATCCATGCCCGATACCAGGCTTATCAACGAGAGCGGAGATTATCAGCTCTTCCAGATCAGAGAAACCAAACCGGCTGAGGTACATTTTTTCGATCAAGACATACGGGAAAGCGATGAGAGGAACGTAAAGATGGCTAAAATTATTAGCGGATTACGGTATTTTTGCTTCATCGACAAATACGGCCTTCAATGGGAATTTGAGCAGGGGCACTTCGATATTGGAGACTGAGAGCTGACGGACGGTTATAAGAATCTTATGCCGTTCAGGAATGGTTGTGCAAAAAGGAGGGGTAAGCGGATGTCGGCCGGAGAAAAATCCACCGTTTTCCAGGAAAATGAGGAGAGAGCTAACCGCTACACCGCCTTCTGTCTGCTGATTGCGGCGGGCGTATCCGTTTTGATGTGGCTCCTCAATATCTTGGGTTTTTTCATTGTAGAGGAAGGGCTGATGAATCTGGCCATGCCCGCCGGCGTACTGCTGTTTCTACTGCCATCTCTTCTGGTGCGGGTGTGGAAGAGAGGACAACGTGCGTTAAAATACGTGATCATGGGGTGCTTCCTGCTTGGCATCGGTATCCTGGCGACTGCCTTGACTATCCAATTGGTGCTGGCATGGGCCTGCCCGTTGATCTTGTCCTGCCATTACTATTCGCCCCGCTTCACGCATTTCACTCTGACTGGTGTGCTGCTGTGCATGTTCTTCGCAATATATATCGGC
>CALWWH010000139.1 GCA_944385195.1 uncultured Oscillospiraceae bacterium
TCTTGCTATCATCCGAATTTTGTGCTATTATGAAAATAATGCATAATCATCACAAGGAGGCGGTTCCTCTTGAAATACAGCAATGAGTCTGAGATCAGCATTCGACAGATGCAGTGCTTTCTGGCGGTTGCGGAGCAGAGCAGCTTTTCCCGTGCAGCGCTGCAGCTGAATATGGGCCAGTCGACATTGAGCAAATGTGTCTCCATGCTCGAACGGACCCTTGGGCTGAAGCTCTTTCGGCGGGAGCTGCGTCCCATCTCTCTGACGCCTGCCGGCGAGGTGCTCTATCAACGCTGGAGCAGTCTGGTGGAGGACTATGCTGCGTCTTTGGATGCTGCCTTTGAACGCAATCACGAGAGCACCCATCGGTTGGTGGTCGGCCTAGTGGATTCTATCAATACCCTCCACTTTATGCCCATGCTTCGCAAGCGGATGCTGGAGGCCTATCCGGGGCTGGAACTGCGCTTCGAATACACCAGCTTCAACAACTGGCGCAGCAAGCTGCGGACGGGTGAGATCGACATGGTTCTGACGATCCTGTTTGAGACGCAGACCCTGGAGCCGGACTATACCCAGGCGCAGGTCTCCTCCTGTGATAAGAATGTCTGTATGCTGCCGTCGAATCCGCTGGCGCAGAAGCAGGCCATTCGCTTTGAGGACTTACAGCAGCAGCGCTTTCTCATTATTTCTCCGGACGAATCTCCTGCGTACTATGACTACGTCCGCAAGCTGTGCCTGTCCCACGGTTTTGAGCCCCAGGTGGCGCGTTTTGTGGGCAATACCCATGGCCTTTTCAGCGCATTGCAGAGTGATGACGAGGTGATCATCTGCGATCGTTACTTCCGGGACTACAACAACCCCTTGATTACCAAGTTCCCGCTGCCAGATGTTCGCAGCGGCCTGGTTGGCGTCTGGAAGAAGAACAATCCCAACCGGTATATCGACAGCTTTGTTCAGTTTCTACGGGAAACAGACGGGATTTGAGCTGTATCGAGAATAATTTGGAGGAATCAATCATGCAAACTGAAATTGTCATCGCTTCTGCGGTCCGTACAGCTATCGGCAAGATGGGCGGTGCGCTGACCTCGGTCCCTGCTACCAAGCTGGGTAGTATTGTCATCCGTGAGGCGCTGCAGCGTGCCAATCTGGCTCCTGAGCAGGTGGACGAGGTCTTCATGGGCTGCGTGCTCCAGGCTGGCCTTGGACAGGATCCCGCCCGTCAGGCGGCACGCTATGCCGGTCTGCCCGACGGCGTTCCCGCCACCACCATCAATATCGTCTGCGGCTCTGGACTCAAATCGATTCAGCTGGCAGCAGCCATGATTACCAGCGGTGAGGCGGAGATCTGCGTTGCCGGCGGCATGGAGAATATGTCCGCCGCCCCCTATCTTCTGGACAGCGCCCGCTTTGGCTACCGCATGAATGATGGTAAGCTGGTGGACGCCATGGTCCATGACGCACTGTGGGACATCTACAACGATTACCACATGGGCATCACTGCCGAGAATGTCGCCGAACGCTACGGCGTTACCCGTGAGGCTCAGGACGAGTTCTCTGCTGCGAGCCAGCAGAAGTGCGAGGCTGCCCGCAAAGCCGGCAAGTTTGCCGATGAGATTGTCCCCGTCGTCATCCCCAACCGCAAAGGAGATATCGTTTTCGATCAGGATGAGTTTCCCCGCGACGGTGTCACCGTCGAATCCCTTTCCAAGCTTCGCCCCGCCTTCAAGAAGAATGGCACGGTGACTGCCGGCAACGCCTCTGGCATCAACGACGGCGCAGCGGCTGTGGTTATTATGACAGCGAAGAAGGCCAAAGAGCTGGGTATCAAGCCCCTGGCGACCCTGGTGGCCACCGCCACTGCGGGTATCGCTCCTGAGGTCATGGGGCTGGGTGCCGGCGAGGCCGCAGTGAAGGTCTTTGCCAAGACTGGCCTGACTGCCGAGGATATGACGCTCATCGAGGCCAACGAGGCCTTTGCCAGCCAGTCCATTGTCAGTGCCCAGATTGCCGGATGGGACAAGTGCATGGAGAAGGTTAATGTCAACGGCGGTGCTATCAGCCTTGGGCACCCGGTGGGCGCCAGCGGCTGTCGGATTCTGGTCACGCTGCTGTACGAGCTCAACCGCCGCGGTGGCGGCTACGGCCTAGCCACCCTTTGCGTTGGCGGCGGTATGGGAGTTGCTGCCATTGTGAAGGCATAAAGCCGCTGCTGTGGCGGCGGTGAGGCCAGGCAGGAAATGCTGAACAAACGGAAAAGCCCGCGCTGCTGGTGCAGCGCGGGCTTTGTGATGTAGGCTTTACTTATTTTGCCGGGGAGACAGCGGTGATATGGGGGTTCGGGCCCTCGTACCAGTACAGGAACCCTTCCATGTCGATCTGGTCGCCGATTTGCAGCGCCTCTACAGCTTTGTAGACATCGGTGTCCTGGCTGCAAAGATAGGACTCGACAGTGAAGTTGTAGGTCTGGCCGTTGACAGAGACGTTGAAGTACAGGTCGCTGTTGGCGCCGGGTTGGCCGGAGCCATCCCAAGCGTACAGGAACGCAACCTCGTTGCCCTCGGCATCGATGGAGGGCTCAACTGTCATGCCCTTAAAGGACACGAACTCGTTCTGATGCTTCTCCAGCTCTTCCGTGCCCAGCCAAGCGGTGGCGTCGACAGCGGGAGCGATGTAGTTACCCTCGAGAATCTCAATGGTGGGGTCCATAACCTCGACCTCGCCGGCCCACTCACCTTTGTAACCCGTGACACGGATTTTGGTGCCCGGAGTCAGCTTCTCGTAATCGGCCTCAGAGCAGGCGGCTTCGTAAACGAAGTAAGCGCCGTCTTTATCCTGGGTGTAGAGGGTAGCCTTGTCTTCCCACCAGGACTGCTTAGCCTGGACGTAGGTCTCAATGACAACCTCAGAGTCCATGGGAGCAGCGACATACTCAGCGTAAGTCATTACACCCTCAGACTTGACGTCAGGCTGGCTGGCATCGTCAGAGCAGGCCACCAGGGTAAAGGCCATCATCAGAACGAGCAGCATGGCAATGATCTTCTTCATGATGATATCTCCTTTGGTTTTGTTTTTCACGCATTTGCGCAAGTCATATTATACTACTGGCTTAGCTGGAAATCAAGCCCATTCATTTTAATGGCTACCATGTTTCTTTTTGATGGCGCTATAGACCGCATAGGCGATGATCAGGCTCCATGCGATGCCCAGAGCTGCCAACAGAAGCACTGCGGTAGATGGCAGGGGTCCCAGATCCTCCTGCGCTGTGGACTGGCTGCTCGGGCTGATCTGATCCAGGTGGTAAAGGCTGGTGACGTCTTCATAGAGCTGGTCGATGTAGGCCGCATCCACAGTTTGGTGGCGGTTGATGGACTTGACAGTGTTCTCAATCAGCTGCCCGGCGGCGTTTCGCAAAGACGCTGAACCGTTGAATACCGGCGTGACGAAGGTATTTGAGGTGTTGTCCAGCAGAAGCTGCGTCGCCTGAAGCTTGACGGTATAGTATTGATCGCTGTCCTCGCCGGCCCGGGAGAGGTAGTCCTGATATTGCTCAGATTGCTGCGCCTTCAGCGTAACTGGGACATAGCCCTCAGTGCAGGCGTAGGCGATCTGCACCTCGTTGGTCAGCAGATACTGCGCAAAGAGCCAGGATGCCAAGACCTCTTGTGGGTCAGCCTTGTTGAAAATACAGACTGACGGCCCCTGGGAGATCATCTTCGGGTGCTCCGTGTCAAACTGCGGCACTGTGCGCACTGCAATCTCGAAGTCCACCAGCTCCTCCTCGGGAATGTCAATCAGCGGGGCTTCCGGGCCCATCCAAGTGGCGCCAGCGGTAGAGTCGATGGCGAAGATACACTGCCCGGCATTGAGGAAGTTGGCCGGGTAGCTGGAGATTTTAAAGGTCGAGAAGGCCCCGGTCTTGGCATGGGAGGCGATGGTGTAGAGCAGCTCCTCCGTGGTGTCGTTGAAGAGTGCAATCTCCCCTGCGTCGGTAGAATAGCCCGCGCCGCGCTGCTTGAGCATCTGGATCATCATATTGTCCGTGGACTTATAGATGAAAGGAATCATGACTTTCTGACCGTTGATGAGATAGGTTCCCTCTTCATCCTGGGCTGTGGCAGCCTCGGAAACCTCCCAGATAAAGTCCCAGGTCAGCACCTCCGGCAGCTCATAACCCAGCTTTTCCACATAGGTTTTATTGATATAGCAGGCCTCGGTGGAACGCATGTAGGGAATGGCATAGTGCTGGCCGTCCAGCACGCACTCAGAGAGGAACTGGGGCACGATCTGCTCCAGCGTCGGTCCGTCAAAGCGCAGCTGGCTGCCGCCGAGGCCATAGTTGGCGTCAGAGAAAAGTGCATCCAGTGCGACCACGCTGTTGCGGCCGGTCTTGTAGGTTGCGATATGGTCGGGGTAGGTGATACAGACGTTGGGCGTTGTGTTGGTGGAGATATTGGTGATGACGTCGTTGTAGATACGGCTGTAGTCCGTATACAGACGTAGATTCACAGTGATATTGGGGTACAGCGCCTGAAAATCGGCGATGGCCTGCTCGTAAATCATCGTTTGGGTTTTGTTGGTATCATTTTTGGCCCAAAAGGTGATCTCATAGTTCCGCTGGGTATCAAACGACTCTGGGATCTGGAACGCAGGCAGCCCCTTGGAGCCGTGACAGCCGGCCATCAGCATCAGAACCAGAGCCCCCAGCAGCAAAAGCGACACGATACGTTGCCTCATCCTTTGGTACCTCCTCTGGATACGCCTTCCATGATCTTCTTATGGAAGATGAGGAACAGCACAATCAGCGGTACACTGATGACCACGACGGCTGCCATCATGGCAGGAATATTCTCGCGGCCAAAGCCGTTCTCGCGGATGGACTGGATGCCGTTGGAGACCAGAAAATAGGCCTCATCGTCGGTGATCAGCCGGGGCCAGACATAGGAGTTCCAACACTCGATGACCTTCAGGATGGTGATGGTGACAATGGTTGGACGGCAAATGGGGATCAGCACTCTCAGAAGATATTTCAGATCGGAGGTGCCGTCGACCTTTGCTGCGTAGTAGAGATTATCCGGGACCTGGGCGAAATTCTCCCGCAAGAGGTAGATGTAAAACACGGACGTTACCGAGGGCAGAATCAGGCCAGCGAAGCTGTTGCGCAGGTCCATCTCTGTGATGGTGACGAAGTTGGTGATGATCACCAGCTCAGTTGGGATCATCATCAGCGCCAGAAACAGCGTAAAGACCAGGTCTTTTCCCCGGAAATTCAACCGTGCAAAGCCAAATGCCGCCAGGACGGTCACAAAGAGCATGATTGCCGTAGTGATGACGGTGAAGATCAGGGTGTTGAGCAGATACTGCGCCAGAGGAACGGCCGTAAAGGCGTCGATGTAGTTTTGCAGCGTAGGGTGCAGGGTATACAGCTGTGGGATGTACTCGGAGTTATAGGCGCCGTAGCTCTTCACTGAGGTAAGGATCATCCAGTAAAAGGGGAAGAGCACCATCAGTGCCCAGATGCTCAGCAGGATATAGAGCACAGCCTTGAGGACGCGGGATTTGATCCGGCTGTTATGTTCGATTCTTTTTAAATCCATGGCTACAGCCTCCTCAATAGTGGACATTCTTCTTGCTAATCAGCAGGTTGATGCAGGTAATGGTCAGGACGATGACGAACAGGATGATCGCCGCAGCCGAGGCGTAGGATGGGTAACCGCCGCTGTCGCCGTAGAGCATATCGTAGATGTAGCCGACAATGGTATTCATCTCAGCGGCGTTCAGGTTGGTGCCGAAGAGAGCCACAGCGTCACTATAGGCTTTAAAGGCGCCGATAAAACCGGTGATGACCAGATAGAAAATGGTCGGGGAGATCATCGGCAGGGTGATGCGGAAGAAAATGCGTGTCCGCGTGGTGCCGTCAACCTTTGCGGCGTTATAATAGTCCCGGTTCACAGAGGCCAGGGCGCTGGTAAGAATCAGGATCTTAAAGGGCAGGACCACCCAGATGGTGTAAAAGCTCAGGACGAACATCTTTGCCCAGTAGGGGCCGCCGATGAAGTCAATCCCGCCGCCGCCAAACCAACTGAGCATCAGATTGACCAGTCCG
This sequence comes from uncultured Oscillospiraceae bacterium, assembly GCA_944385195.1. Classification (GTDB taxonomy): domain Bacteria; phylum Bacillota; class Clostridia; order Oscillospirales; family Oscillospiraceae; genus RUG11142. The sequence continues at coordinate 6,104 of CALWWH010000139.1, forward strand.
TCGGTGTAGGGCGTCTTTTTGAACAAAATCATAAATACCAGGCCGACGGCGAGGGTGTTGGTGACGTAGGGCAGAAAATAGATCGTCTGGTATAGATTCCGCAGCTTTTGAATGGAGCTCAGTCCCACGGAAATCAGCAGCGCCAGAGCGGTAGAGATGGGCACAGTGATCAGTACCAGGATAAAGGTATTTTTCACTGCCTGCATGAAATACGGGTCGTGCAGGATGTAGTCAAAGTTATAAAGGCCCACGTCCGTGTAGGTCTGGGAGGCAAAGTTATAGCTCTCTTCAAAAGAATAAATCAGCACATCCAACAGCGGGTAGACCATGAAGATCCCTAGAAACAGGATCGCCGGCAGAAGATAGAGCCAGGCTTTTCGGTTTTGCTTTTCCATCGCGCAGCTCATGCCTCCTCAAAACGGATACGGGCCTCGGTCTGGGCGTCGAAGAGATAGACCTTGTGGGGCCTGAGGGAAAAGCGAACCTCTCCGCCGTTTACCTTGACCTCGCTGTCAGAGGGGACAATGGAGCGGACGCTTTCACCCTGCATCGCCGGATGGGTGGAGACGACGTTTGTGTCGCGGCCCATGACCTCTACGCGGCCCAGCCTGCAGCGGAGCGGACCGTCTTCGTCCAGGACGAATCCCTCGGGACGGATGGCGGCGAAGACCGGCTGATCCTTGACGCCCTTGACAGGCAGTACGGCGTCCTGACCGATGCATAGCAGTTCCTGCCTGACCTCGCCGCGGAAGACATTGATGGGCGGAGTACCCAGGAAAGCAGCGACAAAGAGATTGACCGGATCGTCATAGACCTCCTGCGGCTTGCCGATCTGCTGGATGTTGCCATCTTTCATAACCACAATCAGGTCAGAGATGCTCATCGCTTCCTCCTGGTCATGGGTGACGAAGATGGTGGTGATCTTGGTCTCCTTTTGAATGCGGTGGATCTCCTCGCGGGTCTGCAGACGCAGGCGCGCGTCCAGATTGGACAGCGGTTCGTCCAGCAGGAGAATCCGGGGCATTTTCACCAGCGCCCGGGCGATGGCGACGCGCTGCTGCTGGCCGCCGGAGAGCTCGTTGGGCTTGCGATCCATCAGACCATCGATCTGCACCAGCTTAGCTGCTGCCAGGGCACGCTGGTCCATCTCTTCTTTGCTCAGCTTCGCCGCACCTTTGAGGTTCTGGAGCGGGAAGAGGATGTTCTTCCGCACTGTCAGGTGGGGATATAAAGCGTAGTTCTGAAATACCAAACCTACGCCGCGGTTCTCGGCGGGAAGGTCGGTGACATCGTCTTCTCCAAAGAAAATGCGGCCAGAAGTGGGCTTTAGCAGGCCGGAGAGCAGATTCAGCGTCGTGGACTTGCCGCAGCCGGAGGGGCCCAGCAGGCCGATTAACTGGCCGTCGGGGATCTCGAAATTGAAGTCATTGACCGCAATCACGTCATCCTGGTTTTTTCCGCGGCTGGAAAATTTTTTCGTCAAATGCTGCAGTGATACTTTCATTTTAGATCCCTTCCCTGATAGGTGAAGTCGTTGAATGTTCTGGCAATAGTTGAATGTTCTGGCAATATTTTAGTCTATTAAAAGGAGCAAGTCAATCTCTGGCGGGAAATATTGTGAAACTTTGCTTCGGGGCCGATTGCAATGTTTGTTTTTTTGGACAGACACAGCAGGAAAAATAAAAAACGCACGCAAAAGCGCACGCCGAATATATTTATTATACACCCAAATCAGAAAAGAGGTCAATACTTAACCTTATTTAAAGATTAAGGTTCTGTGAATTATACAAAAATTTAATCTCGACTTTGTTTAATATTCCATATTGCGCAATTTAATATTCCGTGGTAGTATATAGACACAGAGGAGATAAAGAAAAAATAAAACAGAGACTCCTCGATAGGCTCATATATACAAAAGGGGCCGACCAATGACAGCGCCTTGATCGAAGCAAAATCCCGACGTACAAGAGCATCTCGCTTATGAGAAAAGACAAAAGAAGTTTTTACACACAACGATTCTGAGAATGCGCCAGATCAAGAAAAAAGCAGCTGTCAATCTGTAGAAAGAGAGGTTAACCAATGATGTTAGATACCAAGAATTCAGAGAAATGACCCTTTATCGTGCGGTGTAAACACGATAAAGGGTCATTTCTTTTGCTTTTTGGTGTTCAGCGCTTTCCAAGATCGATGTTTTTGCGATAGGCAGCCATGACGGCCTCCATGCTGGCGTAGCGGAAGCTGTGCTGCTCCAGGACGGCCACGCCTGCGATGGTAGAGCCGGCAGGGGAGCAGACCTCGTCCTTCAGGACACCGGGGTGCTTGCCACTCTGGAGGATCATTGCCGCAGAACCCATGACGGTCTGCGCCGCATAAGTCAGCGCCTGCTGCCGGGTGAGACCTGCCATGACAGCACCGTCGGCCAGGGCTTCGATGAATAGATCCACATAAGCAGGGCCAGAGCCGGCCAGAGCGGTAAAGGCATCGATCTTTGCCTCTTCCAGCCGTTCGACGCGGCCTGCGCAGGAGAGAATTTCCTCGACGGCTTGCCAATGGCACTCGTCTACCCCAGGCATGGCGGTCAGTGCAATCATACCCTGGCCGATGGCGGCACAGGTATTGGGCATGATACGCAGCATGGGGACAGTTTTCCCCAGATCGGCGAGGATGTCAGCCATTTTCAGACCAGCGGCAATGGTAATCAGAACATTGTCCTCGCCCAGGGCAGGAGAGAGCGCCTTGACCATGCCCGGCATGATCTGGGGCTTGACGCAGAGGAAGACGTACTTTGCAGCCTGGACAGCCTCAGCATTAGAGGGTACAGCAAGGCAGCCCAACTCTGCGCAAAGTGCGGCGGCTTTTTCCGCAGCAGGGTCGGTGATGACGACCTGCTCTGGTCCAACGGCACGGCAGGCCGCGCGGATGAGAGCGCCGCCCATATTACCGGTGCCAATAAATGCAACTTTTTTCATAGAGAACACCTGCTTTCTTTCAGTGGCTACAGTATAACACAAGTCCAGGCCAAATTATAGGTCTAGTTTGAAAAATCTTTTGCAGCCTGGCGGGTCTTCGTTTGGATCTCTTCTGCAAAACTGACAGTTGACAAATCATGTCGAATCGATTACTATGACCGTGCGCAGAGGCGCAGAAAGAGAGGGCGCAGATCAGTGGACACGACAATACATTCCCCTAAGCAGCGTTTGCTGCACGTCCTGGCGGATTATATGATCTTAACCTGTGCGACGCTGCTGATGGTGGTGGGTATTTATTTCTTTAAGTTTCCGAACAATTTTTCTTTCGGCGGTGTCAGCGGCTTTTCGATTGTCCTGGGCAAGCTGACCCCGATCTCTCCGGGTACCTGGACGCTATACATTAATATGGGCCTGCTGCTGGTCGGCTTTTTGCTGCTGGGACGCTCTTTTGGCATGCGAACGACGTATGTCAGCGTACTCATGTCTGTGAGCATCAGCGCGCTGGAGCGTTGGGCGCCCATGACGGCGCCGCTGACCAATCAGCCGATGCTGGAACTGCTGTTTGCCATTGGTCTGCCGGCGGTGAGTTCTGCCATTTTGTTTAATATCGGAGCCTCCAGCGGCGGTACGGACATTGTGGCGATGATTCTGCGTAAATATACCAGTATCCACATTGGAACCTCTCTGTTCCTGGTTGACTTGGGTATGGTTGTCAGCGCGGCTTTTGTGTTTGACGTTCAGACGGGCCTGTTTTCTCTGGTGGGTCTGCTGGCCAAGTCTCTGGCGGTAGACAACGTGATTGAGAGCATCAACTTATGCAAATATTTTACCATTATCTGCGACGATCCCAAGCCCATCTGTGATTATATCATCCATACGCTCAACCGCAGTGCGACGACCTTCCATGCAGAGGGCACCTATTCCCATAGCGATAAGGTGATTGTCCTGACGGTGATGCGCCGCAACCAGGCAGTGCAGCTGCGCAACTTTATACGAATGCACAGCCCAGGAACCTTTATGATGATTACCAACAGCAGTGAGATCATAGGAAAAGGATTCCGCGGCTTTAACTGATATGCAAAAAGGCACGCTTCGGCGTGCTTTTTGCATATCATACAATTTATTGCCCTGCCTTTACAAAAATCTCTGTGCTTTGCCAGAACCCGAACGGGAAAAATTGTTTGCCCTGCCGGATAGTTTTGTAGTATAATGAAGTAGCTATCCAGCGATATGTATTAGGAGGTGTGCGATCATGACTCAATTGGAAGATCGTATTTTAAAATTGCTAGAGCAGGACTGCACCATGCCCCGGCATGTCATCGCAGCCCGCTGCGGTATTGAGGAATCCAAAGTTAACGAAACCATCGCCTGCCTGGAGAAGGAGGGCGTCATACTCAGCTATCAGGCTTTGATCGACTGGGACAAAACCAAGAAGGAAACCGTCACGGCTCTCATTGAGGTCAAGGTCACCCCTCAGCGCGACAAGGGCTTTGACCGCATCGCTGAGCGGATCTATCAGTTTGACGAGGTAGAGAGTGTCTACCTGATGTCTGGCAGCTTCGACCTGACTGTCATCATCTCCGGCCGTACCCTGAAGGAGGTTGCCACCTTCGTCTCTGAGCGGCTGAGCGTCATCGAGGGTGTGACTGGCACCGCCACCCATTTTATTCTGAAAAAATATAAGGAGAAGCATGCGCTGTTCGCCAAGCAGGAGGAACAGGCCGAGCGCATTGCATTTGTGTAAGCCATGGAATATGAACGCTACCTCTCCGGCAAGGTCCAGAGTTTGCAGCCCTCTGGCATCCGCCGGTTTTTTGATATTCTCAACGATATGAAGGACGCGATTTCTCTGAGCGTCGGAGAGCCGGATTTCCAGACTCCGTGGCACATCCGCGACGCCGGCATCTACTCTCTGGAAAAAGGCTTCACCAAATACAGCCCCAACGCCGGCCTGATGGATCTGCGTCGGGAGATCGCTCTCTACCTTGAGCGCCGCTTTGATCTGCACTACGACCCGGCGAAGGAGCTGTTGGTCACCGTCGGCGGCAGTGAGGCCATTGATCTGGCCATCCGCGCTCTGATCAACCCGGGCGAGGAAGTTTTGGTTCCGGAGCCCAGCTTTGTCTGCTATGGCCCCATTACCACCATGGCCGGTGGGACCCCGGTGCCCATCGCCCTGAACGCGGATAACGAATTCCGCCTCTCTCCGGCCCAGCTGGAGGCAGCAATCACCTCCAAGACGAAGGCATTGGTACTGCCTTTCCCGTCTAACCCCACCGGCGGCATTATGGAGCGGGCTGATTTGGAGGCCCTTGCGCCCGTTATAGAGAAGCATGACCTGCTGGTCATCAGTGACGAAATCTACGCCGAGCTGAGCTATGGCGGCGTTAAGCACACCTCCATCGCCAATTTGCCCGGGATGAAGGAACGCACCATTGTCGTCAACGGCATGAGCAAGTGCTACTCCATGACTGGCTGGCGTTTGGGCTACGCTGTTGGTCCTGCACCGATCGTTGCCCAGATGACCAAGCTGCATCAGTACTGTATCATGTGCGCCCCCACCACCAGTCAATACGCGGCCATCGAGGCCCTGCGCCGCGGGGATGACGATATTGAGGCGATGAAGGAGGAGTATGATTCCCGCCGCCGCTTCCTGGTTTCAGCCCTGCGGGAGAATGGCCTGGACTGCTTCGACCCCAAGGGTGCGTTTTATGCTTTCCCCAGCATCCAGAAAACTGGCCTGAGCTCGGAGGAGTTCTGTTCCCGCTTTTTGATGGAGCACAAGGTCGCCTGTGTCCCCGGCAGTGCCTTTGGTCACAGTGGCGAGGGCTTCATCCGTGTTTGCTACGCA
>CALWWH010000140.1 GCA_944385195.1 uncultured Oscillospiraceae bacterium
CGTGGATGAAGGCCCCGCGCAGGCCCGGATACTCGGTCGCGGCGGTGTCCAGGAGGGTGTAGAGCACGTCGTTGCACACAAAGGTGCCCGCCGTGTAGGACAGGGCCGCGGGGATGCCGCCGGCGCGGATGGCCTCGACCATGGCCCGGGTGGGCAGGGTGGAGAGATAGGCGTCCGGGCCGCCCGGACGGATGGGCTCGTCGGCGCACTCTACGCCCGCGTTGTCCGGCAGCCGCGCGTCGCGGAGGTTCACGCCCACGCGCTCCACGGTGATGGCCGCGCGGCCTCCGGCCTGGCCCACACAGAGCACCGCGTCGGGCCGCAGCTCGTCGATGGCGGCCTTCAGCGTCTCGCCCGCCACGCCGAAGATGGTCGGCAGCTGGCGCTTGTGTACCGTCGCGCCGCCGATGAGGTCCGGCAAGCGCCGCACCGCCTCCCAGGAGGGATTCGTCGTCTCCCCACCGAAGGGGTCAAAGCCTGTTACTAAAATGGTCATTGTTTGGGCCTCCTTGTTTTGACTCTTTTATCCCCATTCTACCACAAACCCCGCAAAAAATCACCCTGTTTGCACTGCAAACAGGGTGAAAACCGCTTAATTCTTGCCGCTTTTGAGGGCCTTCATGCGCTCGGAGTGGTCGAGGATGCGCTTGCGCATACGGATGTTCTTCGGGGTGACCTCCAGCAGCTCGTCGTCGCTGAGGTACTCCAGGCACTGCTCGAGGCTCATCTGGCGGGGCGGGGTCAGGCGCAGGGCCTCGTCGGAGCCGGCGGCGCGCATGTTGGTCAGCTGCTTTTTCTTGCAGACGTTGACGCTGATGTCCTCGTTGCGGGAGGCCATGCCGACGATCATGCCGGCATAGACCGGGGTTCCCGGCCCGATGAAGAGGCTGCCGCGCTCCTGGGCGGCGTAGAGGCCGTAGGCCACAGCCTCGCCGGTCTCAAAGGCGACCAGGGAGCCCACGTTGCGGCGCTGGATCTCGCCTTTCATGGGGGCGTAGCTGTCGAGGATGGAGGTCAAGATGCCCTCGCCGCGGGTGTCGGTGAGGAACTCGTTGCGGTAGCCGAACAGGCCCCGGGAGGGGATGAGGTACTCCAGGCGCATACGGCTGCCCACGGGGTGCATCTCCACCAGCTCGCCCCGGCGGGAGCCGAGCTTCTCCATGACCGCGCCGACGGACTCCTCGGGCACATCGGCAACCACCCGCTCAATGGGCTCGCAGGTGACGCCGTCGATCTGCTGGGTCAGGACGCGGGGGGTGCTGACCTGGAACTCATAGCCCTCGCGGCGCATGTTCTCGATGAGGATGGACAGGTGCATCTCGCCGCGGCCGGCGACGTTGAAGCTGTCGGTGCCCTGCTCGCTCACGCGCAGGGAGACGTCCTTGAGCAGCTCCCGCTGCAGCCGGTCCCGGAGGTTGCGGGAGGTAACGAACTTGCCCTCGCGGCCGGCGAAGGGGGAATCGTTGATGGAGAAGGTCATCTCGATGGTTGGCTCAGAGATCTTGACAAAGGGCAGCGGCTCGACGGTATCCGGCTGGCAGATGGTGCGGCCGATGTTGATGTCGGCGATGCCGGAGAAGGCGACTACCTCGCCGGCAGATGCGGACTCCACAGGGACCTTGTTCAGGCCGTCGAACACATACAGGGCCACGACCTTGGCCTTTTGGTGCAGCGCCTGGTCGTGGTAGTCGCAGACCACGACCTCCTGGTTGGCGCGGATGACGCCGCGCTCCACCCGGCCGATGGCAATGCGGCCGACGTAGTCATTGTAGTCGATGGAGCTGACCAGCAGCTGCAGGGGGCCCTCGGGATCGCCTGCGGGGGGGTCGATGTAGTTGACGATGGTCTCAAACAGGGGGCGCAGATCCTGGCCCATCTCGTGGGGGGCGTAGGAACTGGTGCCCTGGCGGGCCGAGCAGAAAATGGTGGGCGAGTCGAACTGCTCCTCGGTGGCGTCCAGCTCCAGCAGCAGCTCCAGGACCTCGTCCATGACCTCGTCCACGCGGGCATCGGGGCGGTCGATCTTGTTGACCACGACGATGACCTTGTGCCCCAGCTCCAGGGCCTTTTGCAGGACGAAGCGGGTCTGGGGCATGGGGCCCTCGGCGGCGTCCACCAGCAGCAGAACGCCGTTGACCATCTTGAGGATGCGCTCGACCTCGCCGCCGAAGTCGGCGTGGCCCGGGGTGTCGATGATGTTAATCTTGTACTCGCCGTAGTGGACGGCGGTGTTTTTGGCCAGGATGGTGATGCCGCGCTCCCGCTCCAGATCGTTGGAGTCCATGACGCGGTCCATGACGACCTGATTCTCCCGCCATACGCCGGACTGCTTGAGCATCTCGTCGACGAGGGTGGTCTTGCCGTGGTCGACGTGGGCGATGATGGCGATATTCCGGATGTGTTTCTGGTCCATGGGTATCTGTCCCTTCTGTCATGATACGCAATATACAACTCTTTTGCACTAGTCATAAATTTTATCATGCACTTTTTTGCGGCGCAAGATACAAATATCCCAAACTACGGGCCAATTTTCGGCTGTTTCTTGTATCAGAGGCTGCGGGATGTCCCGATTCGCCGATTGCAGTTGCGCCGCGGCTGTGATATGATAAAGCAAACATGACGAGGAGGCGTCTACCATATGAAAAGTTTCATCTGCCAAGAGGGCTTTGCAGAGGTCAAGACCAAGGCCGGCATCCTGCGCGGCTTTATGCAGGACGATGTCTACAGCTTCCGGGGCGTGCGCTACGCCAAGGCCGAGCGCTTCCGCTCCCCACAGCCCGTCGACCCCTGGGAGGGCGTCGCCATGGCCACGGACTTTGGCTATGTCTGCCCGCAGATCCACGCCCCCCGTCTGGGCGGCGGCGAGATCATGAACCCCCACCGCTTCTGGCCGGAGAGTGAGGACTGCCTGAACCTCAACATCTGGACCAAGACCCTGGACCCCGGCGCCCGGCAGCCGGTCATGGTCTGGCTCCACGGCGGTGGCTACGTCGGCGGCAACGCCATCGAGATGATCTGCTACGACGGCGACAACCAGGCCCGCTACGGCGACGTGGTCTCCGTCACGGTCAACCACCGCCTGAACGTCCTGGGCTTTTTGGACCTGTCTGACTACGACAGCGCCTATCAGACCTCCGGCAACGTGGGCATCATCGACCTGCAGGCGGCCCTGCAGTGGATTCACGACAACATCGCCCAGTTTGGCGGCGACCCCGGCAACGTCACCATCTACGGCCAGTCCGGCGGCGGCGGCAAGGTCACCACGCTCATGCAGATGCCCTGTGCCGACGGCCTGTACCACCGGGCCATCATCGAAAGCGGCATCATCCACCTGGAGGGCCCGGCCAACACCGCCATGCGCATCACCAAGCAGGCCGCCCAGGAGAACACGAAAAAGCTCGTGGAGCACGTCGGCGACTGGAAGGCCCTGACCACCATGCCCGTGGAGGAGCTGATGCGGGCATGCCGCGAGACCTTTACCAACCATATGTTCTGGACGCCTGTCCCCGGGGCCGGCGACTTTGCAGGCGACCCGGGCCAGGTGGGCCTGCGGCCGGAGACCAAGGACATCCCCGTCATGATCGGATGCAGCCTGTGCGAGTTTGCCTTCGGCCTGCCCGCCACGGACAAGGGCAAGGCCACCGCCGAGGAGAAGCTGGCCGCGATGGCCGCCCGCTACGGAGACCAGGCCCAGGCGGTCCTGGAGGCCTTCCGCAGCGCCTATCCGGATGTCAACGACTACTACGCCATCGCGGCCGCGCCCATGGCCTTCCGCCCGGACGTGATCGACTACTGCCAAAAGCGCGCCGCCATGGCCGACGCCCCGGTGTACCAGTACGTCATGGCCTACGAAAGCGCCGTCAACGGCGGCACCATGAGCTGGCACTGCGCCGAGATCCCCTTCATCTTCCACAACGCCGAGACCACCGGCTCGGTCTGGAACGGCGATCAGACCTGGGTCACCCAGGACGAGATGTTCTTCGCCTGGGTCAACTTCGCCCGCAGCGGCAACCCCAACCACGACAAACTGGTGCAGTGGCGCCCCTACACCGCCGATGACCACGCCTGCATGATCTTCGGCGCGCCCTCTGCCTGCCGCAGCGACCACGACGCGCAGCTGGTGGCGCTGCTGAAGCGATAAGACAGCCGGGAAACCACAGTTTGTTTCCGAATCCCTCGTGTTTGCCCGGAGCAGCGCAAAACAGGCATATAGCCTGATTTCAGTGCATATGCCATACAGCGCCAGCGGCAGATTGGAATCCACCGCAATGCTCAGAACGGTCAGCCCCATGCATCCTGCTATCATCAGATACCCGATCTTCCGGCCAATGACCGCCCACCGGGCTTGCCCGCGCTCATAGCGCAGAAACTATTCTTATACCATAGCAGAAGCATGGGTCCCACATTCAACACGGCGGATCCCGGAAGAGCAAACAGCATTACAACTGCCCGAATCAGCCTATCGCCCAAGGCTGAACTTATAACTGATAGCAAATGATCTTTTTTGTAAATAGTTTCTATTCTTGCTTTTTGTTCCCCTCTTCCCTCTGAGGCCGAAATGGATTTGGGCGCAGGGGCCCTGCGGCAAGCAGCAGGATGCTGACAAAGACTGTCTGAACCTGCTCTTGCTTGACGCTGTTCCCATATTATGCTATCATGTAACCAAAGCGCAGATAAGGGGGCGACAGGGTGTTTGAATCACAGGCAGCGGTCAATATCATTCGGGAGTGGGACGGAGAGTATCTCTCCCTGAAGCGGCCCTTTGAGATGATGACCCAGCGCTGCGACGGGGAGAAAATCACGGCCTGTCTGCTCCGCGCGGGGCACCTGTTGAGTTCAGAGCTGTCCATGCCCCGCGGCAGCAGCCGCGCGCCGCACCACCACGACTACTTCGAGCTGATGATCGTCCTGGAGGGGGAGCTGGTGCAGCACATCGAGCAGGGTGTGTACCACTACCGCCGGGGCGATGCCTGCCTGCTGGGGCGCAACGCCCAGCACTGGGAG
>CALWWH010000141.1 GCA_944385195.1 uncultured Oscillospiraceae bacterium
AATGAGAATGCGCTTTCCCTTCATCAGCGCCGCGTCTGCACCGTCGAGGTACAGAGTCTGCACTGCTTCTGTGGTAATGCTGTGGACGTGGACGGACAGGATGTTGCTCATGTACAGCTTGGGGGCTTTACGGGCCAGGAAATATTTATTCTGTCCGCTCTGGCGGGCCATCTCATGAATCAGGGGGATGCCCTTGGACTCCGCGGTGATCATGTAATCATATTCCGGCGCGCGCTCCAGAAGTTTTTTTGCGCAATGCTCCGTGAGCTCCACATCTCCAAAAATCACGAAAGCGCCGATATAGAGTTCATCGTTCACACGGCACAGGGGCAGATCCCGCTTTAGACCAGCGATGTCTATCTTGTAGTATTTCATGGAAAACGCTCCCTTTCCGATATTTAGCGATTTTATTATACTCAGTTTCGCTTCGGTTGTCAATCCTCGCCGCCTTGCTGCATAGACTATAGAGTTATGCGAGAAGGGAGGTGAAATAATGTCGGAAAAACAGGACCGGCCCCGTGATGTGGAGGAATGGATCTTCGCAGAACAAGAATACCGCGTCAGCGAGCGCTGATCACAGCGTGCGCATCCGGCGCAGCCGCTCCAGGCGGCGCCGGAAGGCGGACAGGCTCTCGGCATCCGTAACCTCCCGCCCGGAACAATAAAAAGTCACCGAGCCAGCATCGTTTGTCTCCGGCGGTAGCAGACTGCACATCCGGCGGATGGTGCCCGCAGCACCGTCAATGACTTCGGCATTGGGAAAGAGCGTCAAGAAATTGTCACGGAAGTAGTTAAAGTGCGTGCAGCCCAAAACAACCTCTGAATAGTTCTGCGGTTCAAAGGCCGCCAAGGCGTTTTTTAAATAAGGCAAGGCGTTATATTGCTCACTTTCCGCCATGCAGACCAGGTCAGGAAGCGCGCAGAGATCCACTGCATCGTGGTCCTCAAATTGGTCGATGAGCCGCAGAAGCTTCTCGCCCCGGATAGTCACCGGGGTGGCAACTACCAGCACGCGCTTATCTGCATGGTGCGCCAGGGCGGACTTGACTGCCGGCTCGATGCCCACAATGGGCATCGTATACTGCGCCCGCAGGGCCTCAGCAGCCACAGCGGTTGCAGTGTTGCAGGCCAGGACAATGCACTCACAGCCCTCGTCTGCCAGGAAAGCGACGGCCTGGCTGGTAAACTGCATAATCTCCTCCCGGCTGCGCAGGCCGTAAGGCACATGGTCCGTATCGGCGTAGAACAGATAGTCCGCACCAGGGCGCTGGATCAATGCCTCCTCCAGCAGTGTCAATCCGCCCATGCCGGAGTCAAACAGGCCGATCTTCATATGGCGCGTACCTCCTTTTTGTTATCTCATGTTTGCTGCGCTTTTCTAAATCCTCAAATTAAAAGGGATTCCGCCGCGCAATGGCCGCGCCTGCGCGTCATCAGATAGATAGTATGGTATTCTCATACCTTATCATAGCACACTCCGCAGCAAAACGCAACGTTAGCAGTCACGCAGGGACAGCGCCAGCGATTTGACCGATTCGCCCGGCCAAATGCATAAAAACCGCAGCAGAGTGTAAATTAAAAAATAATTCACAGTTCTGCCTATTGACATTTCGGCCCTTTAGGAGTATCATGTGCTTAGCACTCAGAGATAAAGAGTGCTAAGAAAGAAGGAGGAGATGAACATTGGAACTAACCGCACGGCAGCAGTTGATTCTGCGTGCCATTGTAGAGAGCTATGTGCAGACCGCTGAGCCGGTGGGGTCGAAGACCATTGCGGCCATGCCGGATGTGAACTTCTCCTCCGCGACCATCCGCAATGAGATGGCCACCCTGACTGAGATGGGCCTGCTGGAGCAGCCCCACACCTCTGCCGGACGCATTCCCTCCCCTGACGGCTACCGGCTCTACGTCGACGAGCTGATGCAGAGCTACCGCCTCAGCGAGGATGAGACCGACAGCCTCAACAGGGCCATGGATCTCAAGATTCAAAAGGTCGACAAGATGCTCACAGACATGGGCAAACTGGTGAGTAAACTCACCGACCTGCCTGCCTACACCGTGACGGCTCGCAGTCAGGCGGTAACGGTGCAGCGATTCGAGCTGCTGATGGCCCAGGCCCGCTGCTTCATCCTTGTGGTGATGCTAAGCACGGAGACGGTCAAGAACAAACTCATCAAGCTCCCGCTGGATTTAACGGAGCAGGATCTGAAGCTCTTCTCCGCCGTCCTCAACGCTTCACTCACCGATCTGGAGGCCAGCGCCTTTACGCCGGAGCTTCTGGCAAAGGTGGAGCGCAGCGCCGGGGCCGCTGCCAGCCTGGTACCAGTCGTAGTGGACTTCACCGTCAGCGCCATGGTCGAGGAGCAGCGCGGTGAAGTGTACCTGACCGGGCAGACCCGTCTTTTGAGCAAACCGGAATATCGCGATGTATCTCATGCCCAAGAGGTGCTCAACTCCCTGGATGAGGAAACGATCTCCAACCTGCCCACCCCCACGGGCGACAAGGCCATGCAAATTCTCGTCGGCCCTGAGGAGGTTGCCGAAGAGCTCAAAGACACCAGCGTCGTCATGACGCGCTTTGACATTGGTGACGGCATGCAGGGCCTGATCGGTGTTGTCGGTCCGACCCGTATGGACTACGCCAAGGTGACTGCGCGGCTGAGTTATTTTGTAGAAAACCTCGGCAGGATGTTCGGCAAAGGAGAATCTTCCCTACCACAGCCGCCCCAGATCAAGCATCTGAATCCCGCCTCGGACGAGCGTGAATAGCGTGAATAATATTTTGGAGGAAATACCCCATGTCGAAAGAAAAAAAACCGGTGGAGACCACACCGGAAGAGAGCGCCCAGACTCCTGAGGCCGAAGCCATAGAGGCCAATCTCCCGGAAGTGCAGGCCAATCCTCCGGAAACACAAACCAATCCCCTGGAACAGGAGCTGGAACAGCTCAAATCGGACCTGGCAGCGGAACACGACAAGCTCCTGCGCCTGGCCGCTGAGTTTGACAACTACCGTACCCGCAGCAACCGCGAGAAGGATCGCATCTATACCGACGCCAAAGCTGAGGTCACGGAAAAATTCCTGCCTGTGTACGACAATCTGGCCCGCGCTCTGGCAGTTGAAACTGCTGATGAGGCCTATAAAAAAGGCGTCGAGATGACCATGAACGGTCTGCTGGAGATTCTCGGCAAGTTAAATGTCGAGGTCTATGGCGAGCCTGGTGATCTGTTTGACCCGACAATCCACAATGCCGTCATGCATGTGGAGGACGAACAGCTCAAAGAGAGCACCGTGGTGGAAGTCTTCCAGAAGGGTTTCCGCATGTCGGACAAGGTTGTCCGATTCGCGATGGTCAAAGTCGCGAACTAATTTAAAAACCAAATCAAAACGCATTTATATTTTCCCACATATATATTCTTTAGGAGGAACACATTATGTCTAAGACTATCGGTATTGATCTCGGTACTACTAATTCCTGCGTCGCCGTTATGGAAGGCGGCGAAGCCGTTGTCATCCCCAACGCAGAAGGCAACCGCACTACCCCCTCTGTGGTTGCGTTCTCCAAGACCGGAGAGCGTATGGTCGGCCAGGTCGCTAAGCGCCAGGCTGTCACCAACCACGACCGCACCATCTCTTCTATCAAGCGTGAGATGGGCACCAACTATAAAGTCACCATTGATGGTAAAACCTACACCCCGCAGGAGATCTCCGCGATGATCCTGCAGAAGCTGAAGGCAGACGCTGAGGCCTATCTGGGCGGCGCCGGTACCGAGGCTGTCATCACCGTCCCCGCTTACATCACCGATGCCCAGCGTCAGGCCACCAAAGACGCTGGCAAGATCGCCGGCCTGGAAGTCAAGCGTATCATCAACGAGCCCACCGCTGCCGCTCTGGCCTATGGTCTGGATAAGGAGAGCGAGCAGAAGATCATGGTCTATGACCTGGGCGGCGGCACCTTCGATGTCTCCATCCTGGAGATCGGTGACGGCGTCATTGAGGTTCTGGCCACTGCCGGTAACAACCGTCTGGGCGGTGACGACTTCGACGAGTGCGTCATGAACTACCTGATCTCCGAATTCAAGAAGACCGAGGGCATCGACCTGTCCAACGACAAGGTTGCCATGCAGCGTCTGAAGGAGGCCGCTGAGAAGGCGAAGATTGAGCTCTCTGGCGTCACTTCTACCAACATCAACCTGCCCTATATCACCGCCGACGCCACCGGCCCCAAGCATCTGGATGTCACCCTGACCCGTGCAAAATTCAACGAGCTGACGGCTCACCTGGTCGAGGCCACCATGGGCCCGATGCGTCAGGCCATGTCTGACGCAGGCCTCAAGAGCTCCGATCTGAACAAGGTTCTGATGGTCGGCGGCTCCAGCCGTATTCCTGCTGTCCAGGACGCGGTCAAGAAGATGACCGGCCACGAGGGCTTTAAGGGCATCAACCCTGACGAGTGTGTTGCCATGGGCGCGGCCATCCAGGCTGGCGTTCTGGGCGGCGACGTCAAGGGTCTGCTGCTGCTGGACGTCACCCCGCTGAGCCTCGGCATCGAGACCATGGGCGGCGTGTTCACCAAGCTGATCGAGCGCAACACCACCATCCCCACCAAGAAGAGCCAGATCTTCTCCACCGCTGCTGACGGTCAGACCTCCGTTGAGGTCCATGTCCTGCAGGGTGAGCGTGAGATGGCGGCTTACAACAAGACTCTGGGCAAGTTCCATCTGGATGGCATTGCCCCCGCTCCCCGCGGTGTCCCGCAGATCGAGGTCAGCTTCGACATCGACGCCAACGGCATCGTCAACGTCTCGGCTAAGGATCTGGGTAC
>CALWWH010000142.1 GCA_944385195.1 uncultured Oscillospiraceae bacterium
CCGTGGTCCGTGATGGCCACGGCGGTTTGGCCCAGCTCCTTGACGCGGTCAAAGAGCTTGTTGATGCGGCAGGCCCCGTCCAGCAGGCTGTACTCGGTGTGGACGTGCAGGTTGACAAAGGGCATACACATGCCTCCTTTTTTTATATATCGCTGCCAATGAGCCTTCGAAATCGGGTTCGCGCCCGCTCCAGCCGTTTGCGGCAATTGTCATCTTTGATGCCCAACTCCGCTGCCTATTCTTTGGAACCGGCTTTTTGCAATACGGACTTGTTCAGCAATTTATAATCCTCGGCCCCCAACAGCACAGCGTATTCCACCGTGTGCAGCTGCGACGCCACGTGCGGGTCGGCAGCCGCCAGCGCGCCGGCATTGTCCGGCAAAATGGGCGCATTTTTCTTCGCGTCCTGCTGTTTCAGCAGCACGAATTTCAGCGTCTGCATCAGCCAACCCGCCTGGTTTGGACTCTCCTGCACGACCCCCATGCGCCCGCACGCGATACGGAACGTCTCTCAGCACTGCGTCCTCTGCGTCGTGCAGGTTCCGCGTCTGCACTGTCGCATATGCCAGCATCGACGCATGGTTTTCTATGTACAAATCATGCAGCAGTGCCTGCTGTTCGGAGGTCATAGTATCCCTCTTTTCGTTTGCAAATGCCCATTGGCGCTCCGCGTTTTGCCCAGCGCCGGGGCTTGCCTTGTGTTACCTACCCGATGCTTTATCCAGAACACGCTCCGCTACACGCTTTGCCTCTTCCTCGTTGTTTGCTGGATAAATATAAAAAGTATCAGGAAAGTCTTCAACACGAATCTCCGAGAAGAGTCCATCTACATACATTAATCCGGTAGGTGGCATATCTCGCCCTGGCACATAAAAGCTCCAAAGCGATGCACGATGTACGAACGGACTGCTGGTTTTTCTGAACGGAATCCACCAATACCTCCTGCCTGAATCAAGTGGAGTGTTGGAGAACTTTATTCTACCACAGTAATAATTCGACAACAGGACAGACCAGAAATAAAACCCATCCACTTCCACAATAGATGGAGTGCATTCTCCCTGGTTGTTCAGGATGAATCCCTGCATTTCTCGCTCGACCTTAATCGGAATTGGCAATAAGCAGATAACCAAAACCACGATGAAGCCAAGTATCACAGGCTTTCTTATTTTCCGAAATCGAGCCATCATTTGCAATACCTCCCAGTACTGTGATCAGAACGCCAATCAGCCTCTGCCTCTTTTCGCAAGTCTTGAGGGTCTTATCTGATCACCATATTTCCCTCTACTTATATATCCCTACAGAGGCTTATTTTGAGGCTTGACTTTTCATGGTTCATCTTTTGGTCTGCGTCCAGCGGCCGCCGGCGCCCGCCCTACACCGTCTCGGCCAGTCCCATCAGTTTTCTCAGCCTGTGGTTGATGGCGGACTTTGTCACCGGCGGCTGGCAGAGATCTGCCAGCTCCTGCAAGGTTGCCTCGGGATTATCGCAGCGGAGCTTTGCAGTCGCCCGCAGCTTGTCGGGCAGGGTATCCCAGACCTGGCTGCGCATGAGCTGTTCGATGGCGGCGACCTGCTCCTGGGCCGCGTCGACGACCTTGGTGAGGTTGGCGGTTTCGCAGTTGACCCGGCGGTTGACGGTGTTGCGCAGATCCTTTTCGACCTTGGCCTCCATGATGTGCATGGCGCTGATGGGCGCGCCCATGGTGGTCAGCAGATCCTCAATGCCATTGCTCTGCTTGAAATACAGCACGCTGGAGCCGTTGCGGCTGGTCTGCTTGGGCGAAAAGTCCATATCCAGCAGCAGGGCGTAGACCTCGCGGCTGACGCTGCGGTGGGAGGTGACCAGTTCCAGATGGTAGCGCTTATCCGGGTCGGTGACGGAACCGCCCGCCAGGAACACCCCTCGCAGGAAAGCGGCCCGGCAGTGGTCATCCTCCAGCAGACCGCGATTGAGGTGCAGGCTCACGGAGCGGTCCAGGTCGAAGCCAAAGCCATCGTAGATGATGCGCAGTTTTTTAGGGTCCTGGATGATGAGCGAGCGCTTGCCTGGGATACTCAGATCCGGCAGCTGGTCGAAACTGAGGTTGAAGGTGTGCTTGAATAACTCCGGCAGACGCTGTGCAAAGCTGACGCTCTCGGTAATGATGCGCAGCTCGCTGCCGGAGCAGGTATTGCAGTAGAGGGCGATGCCCATGCACTCAGCCAGCTGACAGCAGCGGGGCGCGTCGATGCGGCACAGCTCCTCCTTGACCTGGGCGGAGAAGCTCATGACCACCCCTCCTGCAACAGCTGAATGAGCGCCAGGGACAGCGCCTGCGGGTCATGGCGGACGTATGGCCCCGTGGGGGCCAGCAGCTCGCGCTCGACCACGGGGATGCCCATGGCCTCGATGTCCTCCCGCCGGAGATCCAGGGGCGCGGCGTTCTCTTGCCTATAGGCGGGCAGGTAAGTATCCGGGATGGGGGAACAGTTTGCCAGGACGCAGTCCACCCCGCCGGGGGCATAGCGCAGCAGCTCCTGCACATGGTCCGGACCGGTATATTCCTCGGTTTCTCCCTGCTCGGTCATGATGTTCATG
>CALWWH010000143.1 GCA_944385195.1 uncultured Oscillospiraceae bacterium
CCGGCCTTGACACGGTAAGAGGGGATGTTGACCTTCTTGCCGTTGACGGTGAAGTGGGAATGGGTGACCAGCTGGCGCGCATCGCGCCGGGTGGCCGCGAAGCCGAGACGGAAGAGCACATTGTCAAGACGGGTCTCCAGCATCCGCAGCAGGGTCTCACCGGTGATGCAGTGCTGCTTCTCAGGCAGCTCGAAGTAGTGATGGAACTGCTTCTCCAGCATACCGTAGATGAACTTGACCTTCTGCTTCTCCTTGAGCTGGATGGCATACTCGGACTGCTTCTTGCGCATGCCGTTGCCGTCGTTGCGCTTGGTGGTCTTCTTGGCGTAACCCATCACTGCAGGAGAGATGCCCAGCGCCTTGCAGCGCTTGGCAATGGGCTGCATGTTTTTTGCCATAATTCAAACTCCTCCTTGCATCAGACACGACGCCGCTTCGGGGGGCGGCAGCCGTTGTGGGGAATGGGGGTGACGTCCTTGATCATGTTGACCTCAAGGCCGGCAGCCTGCAGGGCGCGGATCGCAGCCTCGCGGCCCTGACCGGGGCCCTTGACAAAGACCTCAACCGTCTTGAGGCCGTGCTCCATCGCGGCCTTCGCGGCGGTCTCTGCCGCCATCTGGGCGGCAAACGGGGTGCTCTTTCTCGAACCACGGAAGCCAAGGCCGCCGGTGCTGGCCCAGGAAATCGCGTTGCCCTGCACGTCGGTGATGGTCACAATGGTATTGTTGAACGTGCTCTGGATGTGTGCCTGTCCGCGGTCAATATTTTTGCGCTCGCGTTTCCGGCGCACTGCAGTCTTCTTTGCAGCTGCTTTAGTTGCCATGAACCTATACCTCCTTGGTTACTTCTTCTTGTTAGCGACCGTGCGCTTCGGGCCCTTGCGGGTACGAGCGTTGGTCTTGCTGCGCTGGCCGCGGACAGGCAGACCCTTGCGATGACGGATGCCGCGATAGCAGCCGATCTCGGTCAGACGCTTGATATCCAGCGCAACATTGCGGCGAAGATCGCCTTCAACGGTCATGTTCTTGTCGATATAGTCACGGATGAGGTTCTCCTCGTCCGGGGTCAGGTCCTTGACCCGGGTATCGGGATTGATCCCGGTGGCCGAGAGGATCTCCTTCGCCGCACTGCGGCCGATGCCGTAGATATAGGTCAGGCCGATCTCGACTCGCTTTTCTCTGGGCAGGTCAACTCCGGCAATACGTGCCATAATTCCCTTGCACCTCCTATTCTGTTATTGCGCCTTAACCCTGACGCTGTTTGTGTTTCGGATTCGAGCAGATCACCATGACGCGACCCTTGCGCTTGATGACCTTGCACTTTTCGCACATCGGCTTTACGGAAGGCTTTACCTTCATAATGGTACCTCCTTAACTCGCGCCCTTATTTCGAGCGCCATGTGATGCGGCCCTTGGTCAGATCATAGGGCGACATCTCTATCGTTACCTTGTCTCCGGGCAAAATCCGGATGAAGTTCATCCGCAGCTTGCCGGAAATGTGGGCCAGCAGCCGGTGGCCGTTGGCCAGTTCCACCTGAAACATCGCATTGGGCATCGCCTCGATGACAGTGCCCTCAACCTCGATGACATCATCTTTGGACAACCTGTTCTCCCCCTTCCATCCCCTGCGAAGCCGGGAAATACTCGGCCAGCGCAGTGCTGAGCAGTTTGTCGGACCCCAGTGCCTCCTCCCCCAGCACCCGAAGGGTGGGGGCCAGATGCGCGGGATTCTTTGCCTTGGGCGCCGAGAGGAGCCGCCGGCGGCCATCCGCCACCAGCACCCGGTCCCCCGCCTGCGCGAGGACGACCAGATACAGCCCCTTGTCCCGGCCCGCCTTGGAACGGACGATCTGCCCTCTTGTCAGCCCCATCGCGTCCTCCTCAGTTCGGATCGGTCAGGATGACCGGCCCGTTTGCGGTGATGACGATGGAGTTTTCAAAGTGGGCGCTGAGCGCGCCGTCCTTTGTCTTGATGGTCCAGCCGTCTCCCAGCTGCCGGACGGCCGCCGTGCCGGCGTTGACCATCGGCTCGATGGCCAGCGTCATGCCCGGCACCAGTCTGGCCCCGCGGCCGGGATGGCCGTAGTTTGGCACCTCGGGGTCCTCGTGCAGCTCACGGCCGAGGCCGTGGCCGACGAACTCCCGCACGACCGAATAGCCGTGCGCCTCAACATACTCCTGAATGGCGTGGGAGATGTCCCCGATCCGGTTGCCGGCCACCGCCATCTTGAGCCCCTCATAGAAGCTCTGGGTGGTGACCTCGATCAGACGGCGGGCCTCCTCGCTGCCCTCGCCGGCGATGAAGGTGCCGGCGTTGTCGCCGTGCCAGCCCTTGTAGAGCGCGCCGGTGTCGATGCTCACGATGTCCCCCTCATGGATCACCTGTGCGGTGGAGGGGATGCCGTGGATGACCGTGTCGTTGACCGAGATGCAAGCCGAAGCCGGGAAGCCGTACAGCCCCAGAAAATTCGGCTTTGCGCCTTGACTGATGATATAGTCGTGGATGACCTTATTGATGTGGGCGGTGGTGACGCCGGGACGGACCGCCTCCCCGCCGAGCGCCAGCGCCCGGGCGGAGATCCGGCCGGCCTGCCGCATCAGCGCGATCTCTTTCGGAGTCTTGACTGAGATCACGATTTACGCCTCCAATGCTTTGAAGACAAGGGCGGTGGTGTCCGCCACTTCCTCCTGCCCCTCGACGACGGCCAGCTTGCCGCGCGCCGCGTAGAAATCCTTGAGGGGCTCGGTCTGCTCATGGTAGGTCCGCAGCCGCTCGAGCACGGTGGACGGCTCGTCGTCCTTGCGGACGATCAGCTCGCCGCCGCAGCGGTCGCATTTCGTGGGATCCGCCGAGGGCTTATAAATGGTGTGGTAGCTGGCGCCGCAGGAGCTGCAGACCCGCCGGCCGGAAAGCCGCTTGACGATCGCCTCGTCGGCCACCTCAATGTCGATGACCTTGTCGATCTCGATGCCGGCCTTCTCAATCGCCTCGGCCTGAACGACGGTGCGGGGCACCCCGTCCAGAATAAAGCCGCCGGCGCAGTCGGGCTCGCCCAGCCGCTCCTTGATGATGCTGATGATGACCTCATCCGGCACCAGCTTACCGCTGTCGATGAAGGACTTTGCCTTCTGGCCCATCTCGGTGCCGTTCTTGACGGCCTCCCGGAGGATGTTGCCGGTGCTGATGGCGGGGATAGAGAGCTTCTCGCAAATGATTTCCGCCTGTGTGCCCTTACCGGCACCGGGCGCGCCCAAAAGAATCAATCTCATTGTGTCCCCTCCTATTCGTTATTCCAGAAAACCTTTGTGATGCCGCATCAGCATGTAGCTCTCGAGCTGACGGGCGGTATCCAGCGCAACACCCACGACGATGAGCAGCGAGGTGCCGCCCAGCTGGATGTTCATATGGGTCAGGTTGCCGACCACGATCGGGGTCAGCGCGACGATCACGAGGAAGATCGCGCCGATGAAGGTGATCTTGCCCAGCACCTTGACGATGAAGTCGGTGGTGGGCTTGCCGGGCCGAATGCCGGGAATCGCGCCGTTGTTCTTGCGCAGGTTGTTGGCGATCTCGACCGGGTTGTACTGGATGGCAACATAGAAGTAGTTAAACGCCACAATCAGCATCGCGTAGATGATGGCATAGGCGACGCCGTTGTAGTTGAACCAGCCCAGAAAGGTGGACCAGAAGCCGTCCCCCGTGATGCCAAACAGCGACTTGATGGTGCCGGGGATCGAGATCAGCGAGGACGCGAAGATCACCGGCAGAACGCCGCTCATATTCACCTTGATGGGGATGTGGGTCGCCTGACCGCCGTACATCTTGCGGCCGACCACCCGCTTGGCGTACTGGACCGGAATCCGCCGCTCGCCGCTGGTCACGATGATGACGAAGACCACGCTGACGATCAGCAGCAGGGCGATCAGCAGCAGGTACAGGATATAGTACCAGGGATAGGCGATCTCGCCCTCTGCGGTGAGGTACATCGTGCTGGAGCCCAGAATGAGCGGGCTGAGCTCGCCGCCGGCCTGAAAGCCCTTGATGATCCCGACCACATAGCTGTAGATGGTCGCGGGCATGCTGCCCAGACGGGAGACGATGCCGGCAAAGATCAGCAGCGCGATTCCGTTGCCGATGCCGTTCTTGTCAATCTGCTCGCCCAGCCACATGATCAGCATCGAACCGGCGGTGTAGGCCAGAACGATGACCACGCCGGCAAACCATGCCTGCCAGCCGGTGGTGTACTCCAGCGAGCCCTGCCCCTTGAGCAGGAAGTAGTAGGCGATGGAGAGCGCCAGTGCGATGCCCGCGCCGGTGTACCGGGTAATCCGGTTGATCTTGCGCCGGCCCTCTTCTCCCTCCTGTGCCAGCCGCTCGAGGGGCGGAAGCGCCACGGTGAGCATCTGGATGATGATGGAGGCGTTGATATAGGGCTGGACCGAAAGGGCAAACAGGGTCGCCTGCGAGAAGGCGCCGCCGGTCAGCAGGTTGATGTAGCCCAGCATGCTGCCGGTCTCATTGACCATGCTGCTGATCGCGCTGGGATCCAGAAACGGAACCGGCATCGCGACGCCAAGGCGGAAGATCACGATGATGATCAGGGTGAAGATCATCTTCTTGCGCAGATCCTCGATCTTCCAAGCGTTCCTGAGTGTTTTGAACACTTTACTTCACCTCGGCCTTTCCGCCGGCCTTCTCGATCTTCTCCTTAGCGGAGGCGGTGAAAGCAGCGGCCTCGACGGTGAGCTTGCGGGTCAGATCCCCGTTGCCGAGAACCTTGACGCCATCGTTCACCTTCTTGATCAGGCCGGCCTTCAGCAGGGCGGCGGTATCGACCACGGCGCCGTCCTCAAACCGGTTGAGGTCGCTCACCTTGACGGTGGTGTAGACGGTGGCGAAGATGTTATTGAAGCCGCGCTTGGGCAGACGGCGCTGCAGCGGCATCTGGCCGCCTTCGAACCCGGCCTTCTTGGCGCCGGAACGCGCCTTCTGGCCCTTGTGCCCGTAACCGGCGGTCTTGCCGTTGCCGGACGCCGCGCCGCGGCCCTTGCGCTTTGCGGGCTTGTTCGAGCCGGCGGCGGGTTTCAGTTCATGGAGCATCATAGTGCAGTGCACCTGCTTCCTTTTACGCGTTGGTAACCTCTACGAGGTGGGCGATCTTGGCGATCTTGCCGCGGGTGGCCGCATTGTCGGGCTGGACGGTCACATGGCCGACCCGGTGCAGACCCAGCGAGCACGCGGTCGCGATCTGGTCCTTCTTGCGGCCGGAAAGGCTGCGGACCAGCTTGACGGTCAGGGTGCCTGCGGCGGCAGCCTTCGCTGCGCGCTTCTTGGCGGGCGCCTTCTTCTCTGCGGCGGGCTCGGCCTTCTTGGTCGCAGCCTTCTTGGCGGCGGGCTTCTTGGCCGCAGTCTTCTTGGCGGCGGGCTTCTTGGCCACAGCCGCCTCGGTCGCGGTCTCTTCGGCCGCGCCGGCCACTTTCTCTTCAGCCATGGGAAAGGCCTCCTTACCCTAAAATCTCTTTCACGGTCTTGCCGCGCACGGCGGCGACCTGCTCGGCGGTGCGCAGGCTCTTCAGACCATTGCAGGTGGCGATGACCACGTTGCAGGGGTTGTTGGAGCGCACGCACTTGGTACGGATGTCGCGGATGCCCGCAACCTCCAGCACCGCACGCACCGGGCCGCCGGCGATCAAGCCGGTACCGGGGGCAGCGGGGCGGAGGATGACGCGGCCCGCGCCAAAGATGCCCAGCGTCTCGTGGGGAATGGTGGTGCCCTTCAGCGAGATGGTGAACATATTCTTCTTGGCGTCCTCAAGGCCTTTGCGGATTGCCTCGGGAACCTCGGCGGCCTTACCCAGACCGTAGCCGATCTTGCCCTTGCCGTCGCCGACGACGACCAGAGCGGAGAACTTCATCACGCGGCCGCCCTTGACGGTCTTGGAAACGCGGTTGATCGCGACGACCTTCTCCTGATATTCCTGATCCGCAGGATTCTGTCTTCTCTCAAATGCCACTGTTGTATCCCTCCTGCTTTACAGCTCAAGGCCGCCCTCGCGGGCGCCCTCGGCCACCGCTTTCACACGGCCGTGGTAGATATAACCGCC
>CALWWH010000144.1 GCA_944385195.1 uncultured Oscillospiraceae bacterium
CTTCACCCGATCCACACGGACGCCCATCATCTCCGCCGATTCCTCGTTTCCGCCCACAGCGTAGATGGAGCGGCCGAAGGTCGTATGCCTGGTCATCACGGTAAAAGCAATGATCAGCAGCAGGAAAATCAGCGTGGGATTGGGGATGATTCCCAGGAAGTTGCCGTTGCCAACCGCCTTGAGCACTGTGGCGGAAGCGTCAATGGTGATGGAATACTCATGGTTGATCAAAAGCGCTACACCTCTGGCTGCCAGCTGGGTGCCCAGGGTAGCGATGAAGGGCTGCACCTTAAATTTCGCGATAACGATACCGTTGAGCAGGCCGAAGCACAGGCCCACGCACAGGCCGCCCAAGACACTTGGGATCAGGCCGTAGGGGCTGAGCAGCGCTGTAACCATGCTGGCAGCGGCCGCCACCGCGCCCACCGACAGGTCCCGGGCGCCAATGATGAAGCAGAGGTTGACGCCCACCCCCATAATTCCCAGCAGGGATGCGTAGTGGAGCACATTGATGATGTTCCGTTTATAGTTAAGGAAGGTTCCGCCGTACATTACCGTTCCGAAAATCAGCACAGCAATCACTGCCAGGAGGGCTGTGTTGGACTGCAGGAACTCTCCCACAGAAATTTTTGTACCTTTGTTTTTCATGATCCGTTCCCCCATCAGGCCGTCTTCTCCCGCTGAATCGCCAGCGAAAAGATGATGATTGCCGCCTTAATAATGTTGGACACCGCGAAGGGAATACCGTTCATATTGACCGTAGTCCCCACCATAATCATCAGGACACAGCCCATGATAGAACCCAGTACCCGCGCCTTGCCGCCTTTCATGGAGGTTCCTCCGATGGCCACGCCGGCAATGGCGTCCAGCTCATAGAGCTTCCCCAGTTCGCTGGGGTCCAGGGCGCCGTTCCGGGCCATCTCCAGGATACCAGCCATGCCGGCGAACACGGCGGACAGGGTGTAAACCGTCACAATGATCAGCACCGTCCGGATGCCGGCCAGCCGGGCGGCCCGCTCGCTGCCGCCGATGGCCTCCACATACTTGCCCAGGGTAGTGCGGTTGATCAGGAACAGGCCGAGGATGGCTGCGATGCAGAAAAAGATCGCCTGTATCGGCACGCCGCCAGCTAGACGGCCCAATCCCAGTGTTTTGACCTCCGGATAGGAATTCAGCGGGAAAACCTTTGAATCCGCCAGCATCACGGTGACACCCCGCATGACGATCTGCATCACCAGTGTCAGGATGATCGGCTGGACGCCGGCTTTGGCAATCAGAAGGCCGTTAAAGATGCCAATCAAGGCGCAGAGCGCCAGGGACAGAAGAACCGACAAATAGAAATTCATCCCGGCGCTCAGGGAGAGCGCACAGATGATGCCGCAGAAGCCCATCATGGAGCCGGCGGAGATGTCCGTCCCACCGGCGGAGATAACGATCGTCATGCCGATAGTGGTAAACAGGATCGGGGTGGACTGCTTGATAATGGTGAACAGCGTGTTCACCGAGAGAAAGTTTTTGGTGAAAATGATGTTGAAGAGGATCAGTGCGGCAAGCGCGATGGCCGCACCGTATTCCACAAAAATTTCGGAGGCCGTCAGTTTCTGTTTCACCCGCGGTGCCTCCGCTGTCTGAAGCCGGGAATTGCTCATAGTTTCCTCATCCTTTCCGCCGTCAGCCCTGGCTGCTGTGGGAGGCGATGGCCGCCATGATATTGTCGCTGCTGATCTCCTCGCCCACCAGCTCCTTCACCTTGCGCCCCTCGCTGAGAATCACGATGCGGTCGCAGCCGCGGACCAGCTCGTCCAGCTCCGAGGAGATGTACAGGACGCTGATCCCCTCTGCGGCAATCTGCTTGATCAGCTCCTCTATCTCCCCCTTGGCCCCCACGTCGATCCCGCGGGTGGGCTCATCCAGGATAATCATATCCGGCTTTGTGGCCAGCCACCGGGAGAGGATCACCTTCTGCTGGTTGCCGCCGCTGAGGTTCTTGATCTTGGTCTGCATGGACGGCGTCTTGATGGAAATCGCGTCGATGTACTGCTGCGTGACCTTCCGCTGCTTGCGGTTATTCAGTATTCCAAACCGGCAGATCTTGCCGAGAATTGGCATCGTCAGGTTGTCCGCTATGCTCATCTGCGGGAAAATTCCCTCTGTCTTCCGGTCCTCCGAGCAGAAGGCCAAGCCCTTCCGGATGGCAGCGTTGGGACTGGAGAAGCGCACGGCGGCGCCGCGCATAAACATCTCCCCCTCGTAGTTCTGGTCGTCCCCGAACAGCACCCGTGCCAGCTCCGTGCGTCCGGAACCCAGCAGACCGGCCAGCCCGACCACCTCGCCCTCGTGGATCTCAATGTCAATCCCGTTGAGCCTGCGATTGGCCTTGCGGATATTCTTCGCGGCGAAGAATACGTTTGCCTTCTGCTTTTCCGGGTCATATATCTTCTTCTTGTTGACAATGTCGCTGGCATCCCGGCCGATCATCAGGCTGATCAGCTCCAGCTTGTTCAGATCCTTCATATCCCGACATGTGACAAGTTCCCCATCCTTGAGGATCGTTGCCCGGTCGCAGATCTTGAAGACCTCATCCAGTTTATGGGTGATGAAGATGGTGGAAATCCCCCGTTCCTTCAGCTTGCGCACCACGCCAAACAGGGTTTCCACCTCCTTGTTTTCCAGGGAGGAGGTCGCCTCGTCCATAATGAGGATCTTTGTATCCATCGCCAGAGCGCGGGCGATGGAGGTCATCTGCTGTACAGCGGTACTCTGCATCTGGATGGGCTGGTTCACGTCCACGTCGATCCCCAGATCCAGCATCGCTGCCTTGGCCTTCTCCCGCATCAGCCCCCAGTCGATCAGGCCGCTCTTCTTTTTGGGTGGATTGCCCAGATAGATATTCTCCGCTATGCTCAGGAAGGGGCTCAGGTTCAGCTCCTGGAAAATCGTGCTGATCCCCAGCTTCTGGGCCTCCAGGGTATTGGCCGGGTTTACCGGCTTCCCCTCCAGGAGCATCTCTCCCTCGCCGCTGTCCCGCCGGTAATAGCCGGTAATGATTTTAATTAGGGTGGACTTCCCGGCGCCGTTTTCGCCCATCAGGCCCATCACTTCTCCGCGATTCACCTGAAAGGATACGTTTTTCAACGCCTTGACGCCGGGGAACGTCTTTGAAATATTGCTCATCTGCAGCAACGCGCTGTTTTGTTCCACACTGTTACCTCCCCTGTGTCTGACTGGTCTTCCCTCGGCCGGGACTCCGCCCGGCGGTCCCGGCCATTCAAGCGTGGCGTTCCCCTCCTGTCCCGGCGTCCGCGCCGGGGAAGGGCAAGCGGACAGGCCGGCCCGCTCCCGGGATGCTTCGGAAAGGGCAAATAGCCCGAAAGATGAGCCATCACGTGGATCAGCCCCGGACTATTTGCCCCTCCGCAGTTTCTAAATTAGTATGGATCGCTGTGCATACGGCTTTT
>CALWWH010000145.1 GCA_944385195.1 uncultured Oscillospiraceae bacterium
GGCTGGAGGAGGGCTGGACCGAACCCCACGGCCTGATGCTCATGCGCCACGGCAAGGTCTTTGCCGAGGGCTGGTGGGCGCCCTACGCCCCCGGCATTCACCACGGCCTGCAATCCCACAGCAAAACCTACGCCGCCACCGCCGCCGGCGTGGCCGTCACCGAGGGCCTGCTGAAGCTGACCGACCGGGTCATCGACCTTTTCCCCGACGAAGCCCCGGAGAACCCCTCTGAAAATCTACAGAAGCTGACCGTCCGCGACGTTTTGTGCATGGGCTGCGGCATGGACACCATGCCTCCTCCCTCTCAGGACTGGATTGCCCAGTTCCTGGCGACCCCGGTCAACCACGTCCCCGGTACCGCCTTTATGTACAACTCCACCGGTTCCTCCCTGCTGGCCGCCATGGTGCGTAAGGTCACCGGCCAGAGCCTGGATGCGTACCTGCGGCCGCGGCTGTACGACAAGATCGGCATCGACGCGGACAACCTGCGGTGGGCCTGCATGCCCGACGGCACAGAGATCGGCGGCGGCGGCCTCTTCGCCACCACTGAGGATAACCTCCGCCTGATGAAGCTCTACGCCGACGGCGGCATCTGCAACGGCGAGCGCATCTTGTCCGAGGAGTTTGTCCGTATGGCAACCACCGTGCAGAACGATTCTTCTACCGAGCGCGCCGTTAACCCGCCCGCCGAGGACAACTTTGTCGGCTACGGCTTCCAGATCTGGATGTGCCGCCCCAAGGGCGTCTACCGCGCCGACGGCGCCATGGGCCAGTTCACCATCGTCATCCCCGACCGCGACATGATCATCGCCATCAACGAGACCGCCGCCGGCGGGACCGGCAGCGCCGTGCCCCAACGGGTATTGGATACCATGTGGGCCTTCCTGGACCGGCTGCCGGAGGCTGAGGCCCTGCCCGAGGATGCGGCGGCATCGGCCCACCTGGCCCGCCGCATGGCCTCCCTGGCGCTGCCGGCGCCGAAGTACACCGCGCCCGCCCCCATGCAGCAGCGCATCGACGGGCAGCGCTACCAGCTGACCAGCGGCCGCCTGCGCTTCGACGGTGCAGGGATGCTGGCCATGATGAGCGGCGCCCCGCTGCCCAGCCCCGTGGAGCGCCTTTGCTTCCGCTTTGCCCCGGGCCTGTGCACGCTCACGGCGGACAGTTCTGACGGCCGCACCGAGCTGCACATCGCCACCGACGGCAGCCGCCGGGAAACCCTCCTGCCCTCCTTCCCGACCCGCGCCCTATGCAGCGGATACTGGTCCGCAGAGGACACCTTCACCGTGGCGATCCGCTGGATCGAGACCTGCACCGAGAATCTGTACCACTTCCGCTTCCAGGGCAGCACCCTGCACATCACGCCGCCTGCCAGCTTCTTCGCTCCCGCGCCGCCGGTCATCACCGCAGTGGCATCTGAAATATAAACTTAGGAGGCATTGTACATGATCACCAGAGCAAAAACCAACTACGGCATTGTCGAGGGCGTGACCTCCAACCAGGGCTACGGCCTGTTCCGGGGCGTTCCCTACGCCGCGCCGCCGGTGGGCGAGCTGCGCTGGCGTCCGCCCCAGGACCCGGAGCCCTGGGAGGGGGTGCGCCGCTGCGACACCTACGGCCCCGCCTGCGTGCAGTTTGACCGTTGGAGCACCGCCATCGACGACATCACCAACGACTCTGGCCATGGCTATGTACGGATTCCCAACTACCCCCATCCCCCCAAGATGAGCGAGGACTGCCTCTATCTCAGCATCTATACCCCCGCCCAGACGCCGGAGGACCGGCTGCCCGTCATGATGTAAATCCACGGCGGAGGGCTTCAGCAGTGGTACGGCTCGGATTATGAATACTGCGGCGACGGCTTCTGCCGCCAGGGCGTGATCCTGGTGAGCATCACCTACCGGCTCAACGTGTTTGGCTTCTTCACCCACCCGGAGCTGGCCGCCGAGAGCGGCCACGGCGCCAGCGGCAACTACGGCATCATGGACATGATCCAGGCGCTCAAATGGCTCCGGGAGAACATCGCCGCCTTTGGCGGAGACCCCGACAACATCACCTGCTTTGGCCATTCCGGCGGTGCAAGGGCCACCGCAGCCATCTGCTGCTCCCCACTGGCCAAGGACTACGTGGCCCACGCCTCCATCCAGTCCGGCGGCGGCATCGGCGGGGGCATGCCCGAGTTTCCAAAGGAAGTGATGGAGCAGAAGGGGCTTGACTTTATGCGCCAGCTCGGATGCAGCTCCATCGCGCAGATGCGCCAGCTCCCCGCCGATGCGCTGCGCATCGCCAACGATAAGCTGGGCATGATGGGCGGCTTTAACCTCTATGCAGACGGCTGGGTCGTGCCGCGGGAGATCGACAAATGCTTTGCCACCGGCCAGGACCGCAACGTGGACCTGATCATCGGCTGCACCGTCGACGAGGGCGCCAACGACAAGCGCAGCGTTCTCGGCCGCAACACGCTCTCGACCGTGTTTGCCCTGAGCCATTTCCGGGCAAAGGCCGGCAACAAGCCGGTGTACGCCTATGTCTTTGACCAGGAGCAGCCCGGCGGCGACAACGTGGGCGGCCCCCCCTCCTGCGACAACCGTTACCAGTTCGGTACGCTCGACGGGTCCTGGCGGCCCTATACCCAGCAGGACTGGGCGCTCTCCGCCACCATGCTCCGCT
>CALWWH010000146.1 GCA_944385195.1 uncultured Oscillospiraceae bacterium
GAGGCGCAGGGGGAACCTGACCGCTTTTTGATCCACCACGGCAACCTCTCCACCTCCTACCGCGAGACGGCCGAGGCGGTGATGAAGGACGAGGAGCAGTACCAGACCACCGTCACCACCGCGACGCTGGAGCTGGGCATCGACATCGGCCGCCTGGAGCGGGCCTTCCAGATCAACGCGCCCTTCACCGTCTCGTCCTTTTTGCAGCGCATGGGCCGCACGGGCCGGCGGGAGCTGCCGCCGGAGATGTGGTTTGTCATGCGCGAGGAGCGCCCGGAGCCCCGGGCCATGCTGCCGGTGACCATCCCCTGGACGCTCTTGCAGGGCATCGCCCTGGTGCAGCTGTACCGGGAGGAGAAGTGGGTCGAGCCGCCGAAGCTGGACCGGCTGCCCTTCAGCCTGCTCTACCACCAGACCATGTGCACCCTGGCCTCCTGCGGCGAGCTCTCGCCGGCGGCGCTGGCCCAGCGGGTGCTGACGCTGAGCTATTTTCACCGCATCAGCCAGGACGACTACCGCCAGCTGCTGCGCCACCTGCTGCAAACCGGGCAGATCCAGCGCACGGAGGAGGGCGGCCTGATCGTCGGCCTGGCCGGGGAGCGGCAGACCAACTCCTACAAGTTCTACGCCGTCTTCCAGGAGAACGAGGAGTACACTGTCCGCAGCGAGTCCCAGGAGCTGGGCACCATCGTCATGCCGCCCCCGGTGGGGGAGAAGCTGGCCCTGGCGGGCCACGTCTGGGTCGTCGAGGAGATCGACCAGAAGCGCCACCTGATCTACTGCACCCAGGTCAAGGGCAAGGTCCCAGCCTACTTTGGCCAGTGCCCCGGCGACATCCACACCCATATCCTCGAGCGGATGCGCCAGGTCCTGGCCGAGCCCACGCAGTATTCCTACCTGATGCAAAACGCCGCCGTGCGCCTGGAGCAGGCCCGGCAAGCTGCCCGGCACAGCGGCATGACCACCGATCCGCTGATCTGCCTGGGCGGGGACTACTGGGCGCTCTTCCCCTGGCTGGGGACCTACGCCTTTATGGCGCTGGAGCGCTTTTTGAAGCTCCGCTGCGCCCCGCTGCTGGGGCTCAAGGGCATGGACAGCTCCCGGCCCTACTTCATTCAGTTCCGCATGGCGGCGGATCGGGAGCGCTTTTTCCAGGTGCTGCGGCAGCAGGCGGCCATGGACATCGAGCCCATGAGCCTGGTCTATCCCAACGAGCTGCCGCTGTTTGAGAAATACGACGAGTTTCTGCCCCCGGAGCTGGTGAAAAAGGGCTTTGCCTACGGCATTTTGGACATCGAGGGCATGAAAGAGCGGATTTTGGGGTGGTGAGCCGATGAAAAAATACGCTAACGCCTCGCTGGTGGGGGTGCTGGCGCTCACAGCGCTGGGTGTGGCCTGCAACCTCTCCGGGGCCTTTGACGGCGGCCCGGCCTCCGCAGGGCAGCTGATCGTCACGCTGCTGTTCGTCCTCGGCTGGGGCGCGTTCAGCGTCATCGCGCGCAAAACCGGACGCTTTCGGATCTTTGCGCTGTGTATCAGCGCCCTGTCGCTGCTCTCGGCGGCCCTGTCGCTGCTGTGCGTCCTGAGGCCGGAGGAGCCCACCGCCGTGCTCGTGCTCCTGGCCGTGAACCCGCTCTACGCGCCGATTTTCTTCTACGGACTGCGCTTTTTTGCCTCCTGGGCCGGCACCTATGCCATCGCTGCGGCCCTGAGCGCGGTTTGGCTGGGCTATTGCCTGTACGCGCTGGGCAAATCTTAAAAAAATCTTGCCTTGCCTCCCCTCGGGCGATGCGGTAGAATGAAAGCAGCAAGGAGGGATGCAAAATGAAACGTTTGTTGCTGGTCTGGCTGCTGCTGGCGCTGCTGGCACTGCTGCTGAGCGGCTGCGGCGGCGGGGATGTGTCAAAGGTCACCATCGCCGACTGGGAGCCCTCGGAGCGCTACTCCGATGCGCAAATCCGGGATGCCATGGAGGTTGTGAAGGCATATTTTGCCTCGGAGTTTGAGGGATGCACCCTGACGGAGCTGGCCTACCAGGACCGGATTGCGGAGTGCGAGGAGTATCAGGCGCTCTATGGCGTCGACGAGGTCATCATCATCACCTCCAGCTTTGACGTGGATGCCTCCGGCGGCGACGGGTCGCTGGAGCCCAACGGCAGCTACACCGGCTGGAAGTGGGTGCTGGCCCGCAACGCAGGCCAGAAGTGGGAGCACAGGACCCACGGCTACGGATAACGAAACAAAGCGCCCGCGCTGCTTAGGCAGCGCGGGCGCTTTGTGGTTGATTTTGTGGTTGATGGGGGCGCTTAGGCGATGACGCACAGCAGGGCGCCGGTCTCGACAGTGGCGCCAGCGCTGACGCTCACGGAGGCGACGGTACCGTCGCAGGGAGCCATGATCTCGTTTTCCATCTTCATGGCCTCGAGGATCATCAGCACCTGTCCCTTCTTGACCGCAGCGCCGTTCTGGACGTTAACAGATAGGATGGTGCCGGGCATGGGGGCGCTGATCTTCTCACCGCCGGCGGGCGCGGCCGGGGCAGCGGCGGGCGCCGGAGCTGCCGCAGGAGCGGCAGGCGCGGGCGCAGCGGCGGGCGCAGGAGCAGCAGCAAAGCTGCCGCCCAGGTCCTCGACATAGAGCTCATAGCCGCCAGGCTTCTTCGCAGCGGGGGCAGCGGGGGCAGCGGGGGCAGCAGGGGCAGCGGGAGCAGCGGGCTTGGG
>CALWWH010000147.1 GCA_944385195.1 uncultured Oscillospiraceae bacterium
GGGCTTTCTGGCTCTGGCGTCGACGCTGGGCAGTGGGCGCAATGACAAGAAGCTGGCGCAGACGGCCCAGGCGCTCTACGATACCCTTCGGACCCACGCACATCCGGCGCGATGGGTCGAACAATGCCGCGCCCAGCTGACTGCCAGGGTTGCGGACGCAGGGCAGACCCCGTGGGGCGAGGCAATCCTCGCCAACATCCGCCAGACCGCGGAGGGACAGCGCAAGCGGATGCAGCAGGCCATTGAAATGGCCATGCAGGACCAGGTGCTGGCGGACAAATACGTCCCCTCGCTGCTGGTGACCCTGGAGGCTCTGGACGATCTGGCGGCGGCAGAGACCTGGGACGAGGCCCGGGCGCAGTTTCCGCTGCCTTTTGAGCGGCTGGGGCGCTCCACTGGGGCGGATGAGACCCTCAAGCTGCGGGTGGGCGCCATCCGCGACAAGTGCAAAAAGGCCATGGAATCCCTTCAGCAGACGCTGTACGACAATTCCCAGGCGGTGCTGGCAGATTTGGGCGGGACTGTAGAGGCCACGCTCTCGCTGTTCGACCTGGCGGAGGCCTTTGGCAAGACATTTACTCGGGAAAAACGTCGCCGGGGGATGTTGGACTTCTCCGACCTGGAGCATGAGACCATCGCCCTGCTGACGGACCGCTACACCGGCAAGCCCAATGGGACCGCCCGGGACATCGCCGCCCGCTACCACGAGGTCATGGTGGACGAGTACCAGGACTGCAACGAGGTCCAGGACACGATCTTTCGCGCTCTCTCCGGGGAGGGGACGCGGCTTTTTATGGTTGGAGACGTCAAGCAGTCTATCTACCGCTTCCGTCTGGCAGATCCGGGCATCTTTTTAGAGAAATACCACGCCTACAGCCACGACCCGGCTCCCGGTCAAGCGCGGAAGGTGCTTCTGAGCCAGAACTTCCGCTCCCAGCCGGCGGTGTTGGAAGCGGTCAACCATGTCTTTCGGACCTGTATGAGCCAATCTGTGGGCGAGATGAGCTATACAGACCAGGAGGCGCTGTATCCGGGTGCGCAGCGGCCTGCACTACCGACCCCGGCGGTGGAGCTGCACGTCGTCACCGGCGGGGAAGAGGACCAGACCCGGGTGCAGCGGGAAGCGGCGTTTGTTGCAAACCGCATCCGAGCGATGCTCGACGAGGGCGAACAGATCACCGGGGAGGATGGGACGCTGCGCCCGGTGACAGCGGGGGATATCGTGATTCTCCTGCGCTCTCCGCGTTCGGTGGCGGAGGACTATCTGGCGGCGCTGGCGGCCCGGGGCATTCCGGCCAGCGGCGGCGGTGGGGGTGATCTCCTAGAGAGCACCGAGGCCCAGGTACTGCTGTGTACCCTGCGGGCCATTGACAACCCGCACCAGGATATTCCCCTGGCGGCAGCCATGGCCAGCCACATCTTCGGCTTTACGGCCGAGGAGCTGGCACAGATCCGTCAGGCGTCCCGGGGGGATTTCTGCACGGCGCTGACAGCCTATGCCGCGGAAAACCGAAAAGCCGCAGCGTTTTTGACGCAGCTGAAAGCCTGGCGGACGCTGTCTCAGACCATGCCGGTGCCGGAGCTGATTTGGACGGTGATGGAGCAGACCGAAATGCGGGCCATCTTCGGGGCCCTGCCCGGCGGCACGCAGCGGCAGCGGAATCTGCTGAGCATTTACGAGGCGTCCCTGGGCTTCCGAGGGGGCCTGACCGCGTTCTTGGACGCCATGGACCTGCGCCGGCAGGGGCAGGGGATGGAACCGGCGCCCGTCTCCGACGGAGCAGGACAGGTGCGCCCGATGAGTATCCATAAATCCAAGGGACTGGAGTTTCCGGTGGTATTTGTCAGCGATCTGGCCCGGGAGTTCAACACCACAGACCTGAACGAGCCGGTATTATGTCACCCAGAGCTGGGTGTTGGGACCCAGGTGGTGGGCCTGGAATCTATGCAGCAATACCCGACCTTTGCCCGTGCGGCGATCCGCGGGCGG
Source organism: uncultured Oscillospiraceae bacterium (assembly GCA_944385195.1). Classification (GTDB taxonomy): domain Bacteria; phylum Bacillota; class Clostridia; order Oscillospirales; family Oscillospiraceae; genus RUG11142. Next base: position 1,991 of record CALWWH010000147.1, read on the forward strand.
AAGCTGGAAGAGCTGCTCTCGGAACAGATGCGGGTGCTCTATGTCGCCATGACCCGGGCCAGCGAGCGGATGATTATGACTTTTTGCCTCAAAAAAGCAGAGTCTGCGCTGGAAAAGGCGGCCTTCGGCGGCTATCCGGCCGACCCATATCTGGTGGGGCAGGCGGACTGTATGGGCCACTGGGTACTCATGGCGGCGCTGCTGCGGCCTGAGGCGGGCGCCCTGCGCCATGCGGCCGGCGCCGATGAGATGCAGAGCATTCCAGTGGAGGGGCGGTGGAACATCCAGCTCCATGCGTCGGTGGAGGCCGCAGCCCAGGCGGCGGAGACGATGCAGCCGGCCGGGGAACATGCGGAAACGGTGTCCGCGCCCCTGGCAGCCTTCGCCGATGCCCATGCTGGGGCGGCAAAGACGCCCTCAAAACTGACGGCGACCCAGCTCAAGGGGCGCTATCAGGACACGGAGGCGGCAGAATCGGCGGCAGAGCTGGCCCCGGCAGGGGTGATTCCGCGCTTTGACCGCCCGCGTTTCGGTCATCAGGACCTGACGGCGGCGGAAAAGGGCGTGGCGGCGCATTTGTTTATGCAGTACGCAGACTTTGCCCGCTGCGGCACTGCGGAGGGCGTCAGTGGGGAGCTGAGGCGACTGGTGCGGGAGGAGTTTCTGACTCAGGAGCAGGCAGATGCCGTGAGGCCCGAGACGGTCCTGGCTTTTTTTGACCATCCGCTGGGGCAGCGGGTGCTGAAGGCGCCGCAGCTGCTGCGGGAGTTTAAGTTCTCGCTCCTGGATCAGGCGGAGCGGTATTATCCTGCCGCCGGGGCGGGAGAGGAGGTCTTGCTGCAAGGCGTGGTCGACTGCGCCATCGTAGAGCCGGACGGCCTGACTGTCATCGACTTCAAGACCGATCGCATCCGGCCAGGCGGCGAGGCGGAGCGGGCCAGGCAGTACCGGGGCCAGCTGGCGGCCTATGCCCGGGCATTGGAGCGCATCACCGGCCTGCCGGTCAAGGCACAGGTGCTGTGGTTTTTTGCCACGGGCACAGCCTGCTAGGCCCGCTCCTGGCGGCGGATATTGAGAGCAAAAAAGCCCGATGCGGTTTGCTGCCCCCTGCCTGGCAGGGAGACATCCAAACGCGTCGGGCTTTGGTCTATCCTATATTCATGCACTCATATGCCGGTCGCGGAACTCGGCGGGGGTGACCTCAAAGGTGTGCCGGAACATCTTGAAGAAGTAGCTGTTTTGGGTATATCCCGCAGATTCAACAATCTGCTTGATGGGGGTTTGACTGCTGGTGAGCATATCGGCGATGTAGTCCATGCGCAGCTTGCGCTGATAGTCGGAGAAGGACAGGCCGGTCTCACTCTTGACCACGCGGGTGATCTGCCGTTCGGAGTAGGCAAAGTGTTCTGCCAGTTCGGCGCGGGTGACGGTGTCGAAATGGGTACGGATGTAGGCGATGATCTGGTTCTCCAGCGGGGCCTCGGGCAGAGGCTCGTCCATGATCAGCTCCATGGCGTCACTGCCGCGCAGTTTCTCATCCAGGCTCAGCAGCGCCTGCAAAAACTGCATCCGGCGCAGCTCTACGGCGTGGAAGTCGTTGCGCAGCCGAATCTGGAACATGTCCGCAAGGGGGTTCTCGCCGCTGAGATAATGGCCTGTGTGCAGGAGAAGATAGCTGTTGTGGGAACTCTGATGGCAGGTCTGGCGGAAGAAGGACGAGATGGCCAGATGGTGGTTCGTTAAAATGGCCCCCTGGTGATCCAAGAATTGCGGGCCAAAGGCGATATTCACCAGCAGCGCATCATCGGAGAAAACCACGGGTGTGTGGGGGACTCCAGGGGGGATGAAGATCATGTCGCCGGGTCGCATGATCATGCGGTTATCGCCGACAAAGTGCAGGGCAGTGCCTGTGAGCAGACAGACTAGCTCGTAGAAATCGTGGTCATGGGTGCCCATGGGGGCATAGCGGCCATGGACATAGATCCGGATGTTGCAGGCGAAGTCCTCCAGCGTGACATTGTCGTTCTCGCCCTGCTCGCGCAGGCGCTGGAGCAGAAGCTGGTAGCCGGTCTCCTGCAGATACCTGGTCTGGGCGCTGTGGGTATAAATGATGGGGTTGCCTGTATCTTGCACGCGGGATAGCATTGCCGCACCGGCGGAGGAGAGCACGGTCCAGAGTTCATCCAAGTTTTGGATGCTGACAGCGTCGGGGTTTTGCTCCAACAGCCGGCAGCCCTCGAGATAGGCCTCCTTCATGCGCTGCTCGCCCTCGTTGAGCGGCAGTAAGGCGGAAAAAGGGAATCGCCCCATGGTTTTGCACCTCCTGTCTGCATTCTAACAATATTATAAACAAAATCTGGGTGGATGTCAAGTTACCGGCGCAAGCGCCGCAGGGCTGCAAAAGACCCGCCAGCGGAATCGGCCCTTGCAAGCGCAAACGCAATCTGCTATAATGTACTGCGTAAAAATGTGACCTGGAGAGGTGCCTTATGACCAGAACCTATCTGCGCGAGCTGGCGGTTCAGCTGGCTTTTATGAGTGATTTTAAGTGGAACACTGCCGAAGAGCTGCAGCAGCAGCTGTTCAACACGGAGTATTACCGCACCCTCAAGCGAGAGTTCAACCTCTACGAGGAGCTCCCCAACAAGAAGCAGCAGGCATATATCACCAGCCTCGTGGCAGGGGTCGTCGAGCATCGCGAGGAGCTCAACGGCTACATCTCCCGCTACAGCATCGGCTGGAATCTGGAACGCATCTCCCGGCTCTGCCGCGCCATCATGCAGGTGGCCATGTACGAGGTGCTCTACGTCGATGACGTCCCGGGCAGCGTCGCCATCTCTGAGGCCGTGGAGCTGGTGCGCCGCTATGAGGACGAGGACGCCGTGGCCTTTGTCAATGGGGTGCTGGGCGGCTTTGTCCGCGGCGAGGTGAAATAATGTGGGCCTTGGGCTTTGACACCAGCAATTATACCACATCCATCGCCCTGAGCGACGGCACGGCGGCTGCCCATCGGGCGCGGCTGCTGGATGTTCCAGAGGGCGCGCTGGGTCTGCGTCAGTCCGAGGCGCTGTTTCACCATATTAAGCGCCTGCCGGAGCTGGCTGAGTCCCTGTTTAAGGACTTTCGGGGCCAGATCTCCGTGGTTGCGGCCAGCACCCGGCCCCGGGCCGTAGAGGGCAGCTACATGCCCTGCTTTCTGGCGGGCCAGTCCCAGGCGCAGGTCATGGCGGCGCAGATGGGCGTTCCCTTTGTCCCCGTGTCGCATCAGCAGGGACATATGGCGGCGGTGCTCTTTGACGCCGGGCGCATGGAGGTCCTGGACAAGCCGTTTCTCTGCTGGCACCTGTCCGGCGGGACGACGGAGCTGCTCCACGTCGTTCCGGAGGGATGGAACGCCCGTGCAGAGCGCATTGGCGGCACCACCGACCTGTCCGCAGGCCAGCTCATTGACCGCACAGGGCAGCTTTTGGGGCTGCCCTTCCCCTCGGGCAGGCATCTCGATGCCCTTGCCCAGCGGGGGGATGAGAAAGGCTTCCGTGTCAAGTGCAGTGGTCTTCAGTTTTCCCTCTCCGGGATGCAGAACAAAGTCCGGCAGCTCCGGGATCAGGGCGCCGGCCAGGAGCAAATCGCCAGCTTTGCCATCAATACCATCTGCCAAGTTGTGGACGAGACGACAAAGGCCGCCCTGGTGCAGTATCCTGGCGAGCCGGTGGTGTTCTCCGGCGGCGTGAGCTCCAACGCCACTCTGCGGGGCTGGAACTGCGGCTATGAGCGCATCTTCGGCGCTCCGGCCTATTCTACGGACAACGCCCTGGGCGTGGCTGTGCTGGCCAAACGATGGGAGGCGCGGCATGGATAAGGTCATGACCGTCTCGCAGCTCAATGAGTATATCAAGCGCGTGTTTGATAGCGACCCCCTGCTGCGTCAGGTGGCCGTCAGCGGAGAGCTGTCCAACTATAAGATCTACCCCTCGGGGCACCACTACTTTTCACTGAAGGACGCCGGCGGCGTGCTGCGCTGCGTCATGTTTAAGGGCTCTGCCAGCCGCATCCGCTTCCGTCCGGAGGTGGGGATGCACGTCATCCTGACGGGCCGCGTCGGCGTCTATCCCCGGGACGGGGCGTATCAGTTCTACGCCGAGTCCATGACGCCTGAGGGCGTGGGGGATCTGTTTGTGGCCTTTGAGCAGCTCAAGGAGAAGCTGGCTGCCGAGGGCCTTTTTGACCCGGGCCGCAAGAAGCCGCTGCCCCGCTATCCCCACCGCATCGCCATCATCACCTCCGGCGCCGGCGCGGCGGTGCAGGACATGCTGCGCATTCTGGGCAAACGCTATCCCTTGAGCAAGGTGCTGGTCATGCCAGTGCGCGTCCAGGGCGCAGAGGCCCCGCTGGAGATTGCCTCCGCCATACGCTATGCCAACCGCTGGAAGATTGCCGATGTCATCATCACTGGGCGCGGCGGCGGCAGCATGGAGGATCTCTGGGCCTTCAACGACGAGCGGGTTGCACGCATGATCGCGGCCTCGGAGATCCCGGTGGTTTCCGCCGTGGGGCATGAGCCGGACGTAACCATCTCGGACTTCGTTGCAGATCTGCGGGCTGCCACCCCCTCCAATGGCGCGGAGCTGGTGGCTCCCGATCAGGCCCAGCTGCGCCAGCGACTACAGCACGATGGCGGACGCATGGCCGAGGCGCTGCGCCGTCAGATCAAGTTCGCCCGCCAGCGGCTGGATACCCTCGCTAGGGCCCGGGTGATGACCGACGCTACGGCCTACGTGCAGGAGCGGCGGCTGTATCTCGACCAGCTGCAAAACCGCCTGGAAATGACCGCAGCGCGCCATCTGGAGCGAGCCCGTGGGGACTTTGCCCGCCTGACTGCGGCGCTGGACGCCCTGAGCCCCATGAAGGTCTTGGGGCGCGGGTACGCGCTGGCCCAGTCCGAGGGTGTGATTGTAAAAGACAGCAAGCAGCTGAACGTGGGACAGAGTGTCTGCGTACAGCTGGAACAGGGCGGCTTCCACGCCACTGTGACCGATATCTGGGAGGAAGAACATGGAACAGCAGAGCTTAAACTTTGAGCGCGCCATGGCGCGCCTGGAGGAGATCGTGCGCCAGCTGGAGCGGGGCGAGGCCCCCTTGGATCAGGCCCTGGCGCTGTTTGAAGAGGGCTCCGGTCTGGTACGGACCTGTAATGACCTGCTGGATAAGGCAGAGCTGCAGGTGGTGCGCCTGATGAAGGGCGCCGACGGGTCGCCCCAGGAGGTGCCCTTTGTCCCTGAAAACTGACCCCCGCTGGACGGCATATCGCAGCTGTGTGGAGGCGTATCTGGCTGGCTGTGTGCCGCAGGCTGCTCCTGCGCGGCTCCGGGAGGCCATGCTCTACAGTCTGATGGCTGGTGGCAAACGGCTCCGCCCTCTGCTGGCGCTGGAGTTCTGCCGCCTGTGCGGCGGCGACTGGGAGGCGGCCCTGCCGGCGGCCTGTGCGCTGGAAATGCTGCACACCTATTCCCTCATCCACGACGACCTGCCTGCCATGGACAATGATGATCTGCGCCGCGGCAAGCCCACCTGCCACCTCGCTTTTGACGAGGCGACGGCCATCCTGGCAGGAGACGCCCTGCAGGCGCTGGCCTTTGCCTCCATCACCAAGGCAGATTTGCCTGCCGGGCGCATTGCCAACTGCGTGGCAGACCTGGCCCATGCGGCAGGCGCCTATGGGATGTGCGGCGGTCAGCAGCTGGACCTGGATGGAGAGGGAAAGCCCCAGACGGAGGCGTCTTTGACCCGGCTGCAAAGTCTCAAAACCGGCGCCCTCATCCGCGCGGCCTGCCTCATCGGCGTCCACGCCGCCGGGGGAACGCAGACACAATTGGCGGCCGCTGGGGCGTATGCAGATGCCCTGGGGCTGGCCTTCCAGATCCGCGATGATATGCTCGACGAGATTGCCGACGAGGGAAGCCTTGGCAAGCCCATCGGCTCTGATAAGAAACAGGGCAAGTGCACGTTTTTGACCCTCTTGGGCCTTGACGAATGCAGCAAGCGCGTTGAAATGCTGACACAAAAGGCAGTGGAGGCCCTTGCCGCGTGGGACGGGGCAGAGGCTCTGATAGACCTGGCCCGTGAGATGGCTAATCGTGTGTCGTAAGCACAGTTTTGCGACGCCGCAGCTGCTGTACTCTACTTCACCGGGCAGCACTTTCTCTTGACAAATCGCTTGGCATCGGCTATAATATCCTCACATATGAGCAAAGACTGTGAAGGGGACAAAGCGCGGAACCCTGTTTCAGAGAGCCGGCGGCGGGTGGAAGCCGGCACAGCGGCCGCGTCATAGCTCACCCCGGAGTCGCCTGCCTGATACAGGGCAGGACGGCCGGCACCGTTATTGGCCGGGAGCTTGCTGGAGCTCCGCTGAGCCGGACCCAAGGTCCGGGAACCCGGGTGGTACCGCGATGACATCGCCCCGGAGCGCAAATGCGCCCCGGGGCGTTTTTTTCACCCATCCAGCTGAATTTAATCCTGGAGGTTATCCAAATGAAACCAAAATTTGAAAAGTACATCCCTTTCCCGCACATTGCCAATCCCAACCGTCAGTGGCCCGATAAGGAGCTGACCCAGGCGCCAATCTGGTGCTCTGTGGATCTGCGCGACGGCAACCAGGCCCTCATCAACCCTATGAACCTGGATGAAAAGCTGGAGATGTTCCATACGCTCATCGACATCGGCGTCAAGGAGATTGAGGTGGGCTTCCCCTCCGCCTCTGAGACAGAGTATGAGATCCTGCGGACCCTGATCGAGGGTAAACATATCCCGGACGACGTGACCATCCAGGTGCTGGTGCAGTGCCGCGAGCACTTGATCCGCAAGACCTTTGATGCCATCGACGGGGCCAAGAACGTCATCGTCCATTTCTACAACTCTACCTCTGCGCTGCAGCGCAAGGTTGTCTTCAAGACCGATGTGCAGGGCGTCGAGGACATCGCCGTTGAGGGCGCACGCCTGGTCCGCCGCCTGACCGACGAGCTGCTGCAATCCCGCCCCGAGATGAATATCCGCTTCGAATACAGCCCAGAGAGCTGGATGGGCACCGAGGTCGACGTCTCTGTCCGCATCTGCCAGCGGGTGCTGGAGGAACTGCGGGCCACCCCGGAGGAGAAGGTCATCCTCAACCTGCCAACCACCGTCGAGAACATGATGCCCAACTACACCGCCGATATGCTGGAGGTCTTTATGCGGGATCTGCCCTGGCGCGACCGGGCGATCATCAGCCTGCATCCCCACAACGACCGCGGCACCGGCGTTGCCACTGCGGAGCTGGGCCTGCTGGCTGGGGCAGACCGCGTCGAGGCGACCCTCTTCGGCAACGGCGAGCGCACCGGCAACGTGGACATGGTCACCCTGGCTATGAATATGTACACCCAGGGGATCGACCCGAAGCTGGACTTTTCGGACATCAACAAGATCCGCGATATGTATGAGCGCACCACCGGCATGAAGGTCGGCGAGCGCCAGCCCTATGCCGGCGAGCTGGTCTTCACGGCGTTCTCCGGGAGCCATCAAGACGCCATCAACAAGGGCACGGATTATATGGCGGCCTCCGGCAGCGAATACTGGGAGATTCCCTACCTGCCCATTGACCCGGCGGACGTGGGCCGCGAGTACGAGCCGGTCATCCGCATCAACAGTCAGTCTGGCAAGGGCGGGGCAGCGTATGTCATGAACCACAGCTTCGGATATGTCCTGCCCAAGGCCATGCACCCGGAGTTTGGCGCCGTAGTCCAGAAGGAGACCGACCGCCTGGGTACAGAATTGCAGCCTGCTCAGATTATGGAGCTCTTCGACCGGGAGTATTTGCAGGTCCCGAAGGCCTGGACGCTCCTGCGCCACTCCTTCCAGGAGGATGCCAGCCATGGCGTTGCCAGCTGGGTTCGCTTTGAGGGCGTCCTGGAGAACCAGGGTACTGAGTATGCCATCCAGGGCGAGGGCAACGGCCCCATCGACGCCTTCTTCAACGCAATCTCCGACCTCTCCATCGGCAAGTTTACCTTTGTGGACTACTCCGAGCATGCCATTACCTCCGGCTCAGACTCCAGGGCAGTGGCCTATATTCATCTGAGGACCCCCGGCGGTGCGGATGCCTTTGGCGTCGGCTCCAGCCACAACATCAACCGTGCCTCGCTGCGCGGCATCCTCAGCGCCATCAACCGCGTCATTTACCACGGCATCCAATGACCACAAAAGGCGGGTACAGCCCAAGGCTGTACCCGCCTGAGACTGTCGGAAAAACCCCTACGGGCTTTTCCGACAAACTTT
>CALWWH010000148.1 GCA_944385195.1 uncultured Oscillospiraceae bacterium
ATACCAGCCAGAAGATACCATGATCGATATTCGGACATACCGAGAAAAGGTCATCGATTATTTGGCAGAGCATCTGGACAGTGCGGTCATTAAGAGGATTCACACTCTGGAGCCTATCACCAATGCCGACCTGGAGGAGCTTGAACATATTTTGTGGCATGAGCTTGGAACAAAAGCAGAATACGATGAGGCAACCGATATCGGAAATTTGGCGGCATTTGTCCGCAGCCTGATTGGTCTAAGTCAGGAAGCCGTCAATGTGAAATTCGGTGAATATCTCAGCGGAAACCTGCTGAACTCTCAGCAGCAGGAGTTTGTGCGTACAATCATCAACTATGTCAGAGAAAATGGCGATGTCGAGCTTGCAGATATGGTAAACACAGAACCGTTCAACAATTACGATTTGAATGAGATTTTCGGTGTTAATTTGCCTGCGATGATTGCAGTAGTCCGAACATTGCATGATGTGGTACAGGTAGCGTAAAACAGAGGAATAGTTTTTGGCCTGGTGGCTTTCTTGAAAGATATAGACAAAATAGAGAGGTCAATATGTCAAACATAACGAAGTTGTATGCCGCATATAAAGCCGGATATTTGGGCAATAATATCCTTGATACATATTTTTCCTTCATGGCGAATATGATTACTGAGGAACATTTGACAGTAGTGGAAGATACCGTTATAGCGACTAAATTTAAAGATCGCTATACAATGGAACTTCCGTTACCATTTATCAGGCAAATTTTGGGGGTTGGCGTGCAGAACGGAAGTTTTATCGAAGACCATGGAAAGTATAGTGTTGTTGTAAACAAGCTTGCCATGTATCGTTTTAGCGAAACAGATTTTAATACTTTATGGGAGCGTTTAATCAATGAATTTTCGGCATATTGCAGAGTGAAGGACATTGAAATCTCCTCGCTTGACACCAGCGCATTTGTGCTGGATATTTTGGATGATGCCGATGAGAAAATATTGTCAGGTGAAAAAGTAGATGAACCGGATGGCATGTCTCCATCTGAATATGGATGGTATAGTTTTATCAAAGAACAGGGTGAATTGCAGACTGAACTGTATTCTTTTGTTGCAGCTCTCTCGGCAAGCAATATTACGAAGCAAGCACTATTCCATGCGGGCGAAACATCACCTGACTATTCTGACCTGCATATTTACTTAGACTCTCCCATTGTCTTTGCCTTACTCGGAATGGATGACACATCCAGAACAGAGTCATATAAACAGCTCGTTGCCGATATGCTGAAAGCAAAGTGCAGCGTCCATGTGTTGGATCATAATTTTCAGGAAGTAGATAGTATAATCGCAAGAGCGGCTGGATGGGCAACAAATACCTTGTATGATTTGAGAAAGGCAAACAATGCAGCCCGCTTCTTCCATGATTCGCAGATGGACGAAAGTGAAATCTCGGAATTTTGCGGAAGTATCGAAACAAAGCTAAACGAATTAGGCATAACTGTAAAAGAAACCGCCTATGATGTTTTTCAGGATAAGTTTCAAGAGGATGAGACCTGCCTGTTTGATATGGTCAAAGCTCGGTATCTTGATCACGGCTATGAATTGTCGCAGGAAAAGCAAGACAGTATCCGAATTGATGTACAGTCTATCATAATGATTTACCGTGAACGACAGGGCCAAACTGCAACCAGATTGCAAAATGCCAAACATATTATGCTGACCTCGAATAATGCTATTGCGAACGTCAGCAAAAAGTACGAGAGCAATAGGAGCCTTCAGGCAGGACATATTCCTGCTTGCATCTCTGCCGATTTGTTTGGTGCTATTCTTTGGTTAGACAGTCCGATGCAGTTATTGGAATACCAAAAGAAGAAATTGCTTGCGGATTGCTATGCTTTTTTAAAGCCTGACAAGGTTATGCTTGATAAGTATATTCAGTCATTGGATGAGGCACGGAATGCAGATGCTATTGATGAAAAGAAATTTTTGTTCCTGCGTACCCATAAAGTGGTGCTCGATTCTCTGATGGATATCACCAAGGGGGATTATGCTCGATTTAACTCTAACACCTATCTGGAAGTATACGAGGATATACAAGAAAAGGCTCTGAAAAAGTATAAAGACGAAGCTGTTGCCCATGGGCAAACCCAAGAGGCGTTCAAGAATCTCGAAAAGAATTCTTCTGATGAAATTGAAGCTTTGAAGGCTCGTATCGCAACCATGGAAGAAAACGAGAAAAAACGTCAAGAGGATGATTTTAACAAGAAGGCTTCCGTATGGGGATGGGTTGCCACACTTATACTCGCAGGTATTCCATATCTTCTTTTGATAGTTGTTATAGAAATCATTAAAACACAATTTTCCAGTATTTCTTGGCGTTCCGCATACGGGATAGCAGGCACATTTATTGCGACAACTATTGCAGGCATCTTTTTTACCACAGGGAAAAAGTGGTGTTTCAAAAAAGTGCGATCTATACTTGAAAAGCGTGAAAAATAGTAGATGACACAGCCCACCGATCATCTTACCGGTGGGCTGGGCTACGTTTATTCTTAATCCATTAACCGATGTTCCGGCGTTTCTTGAACATACTGTTCCAAATCGCCGCCGAGTACAAGTTGTGCATACTCCAGCGGCTTGTTGTAGATCAGCCAGTCCAGCTCTGACCGCTGGTACATATTGTCGGCAACTTCGTTTTCAACAGCTATGGTGTCGATGGCAATCATGCTGCTATCGGAAAATTTGAGTTCCACGCTGCAGTTATCCATATTGAACGCACAGGAAATCAGCTTTTTCATATCATATCCCTCCTAAATGGTGATGGTCGCTATGTACCGAACTTTGATCTCGTGCCCGATTGCGGTACGATCTGCACGGGTATAGTTCGCAGTTCGTATGGTACTCATCTTCTTGACCATCTGGCCACCGACGGAGCCAGCTTCGCGGTAAGTCAGATCACCGTTGTAGCCCTGCTTCAGGTTGACGCCAACCTCGGAAGCAGCCTCCATCTTGAACTTGTCCATCGCCTCGCGGGCCTCAGGAATGTTGATCTGGTTGTTCTTGTTGCTAGCCATGGTTCGTTCCTCCTAAATTGATTCTCACAGCCGAGCTCTTGTTCGACTGCACAGCTAGTTTGGCTCGAACTTTGGCGATGATACGACGTAAAAGTTGGCGATTTCGGGGATTTTTACTGAAAAGAACTCTTTGCTTGAAAAAAGAACCTCTTGTTGCTATAATAAAGCCATGTCGTGAAAAGGAGGGGTACGAACTTGTATTTGCTCAAGCATCGCAGTGCACGCGTCTGGTCCCATGGGCGTGCGGTCCGTCCACCTCCTGCACAGGGTAAAAATTTATATTTTATTTTATCATCAAGAAGGAGTTTTTACCCGTGGAACAAACACATAAATTGCCCCTCAAGGATCGCCTGAAGGCACTTTGGGGGTACTTTTCGACCTATGAAAAGGTCTGGTTTTTCAGCATCCTGATCCTGGCCTTTATCTTTTCCTTTATCTTCCCGGAGGAGGATATCAACGGCGTCAACGGCAAGCTCATCATGGCGCTGTATTTGGCGGATACCTTCCTCAACATTCTCTGTGAGCTGCTCATCAGCAAACAGAGCAAGTGGAATTTTATCGTATCGGTCTTTGTGGAGATTGTGGAGATCCTGGTCTGCATCGTGACGGCAGCCCGCTTCGCGACCATGGCCGTGACGCTGTTCTTCTGGCTGCCCATCGACATCATCAGCTTCATCAACTGGCATCGCCACCCGGACCAGGAAGAGGAAGACCTCACCAAGGTCCGCAAGCTCAGCGGCTGGGCCGCAGCGGCAGTCATTGCCGGCATTGTCATCTGGACCATCGGCATCGGATATCTGACCGCCGATTGGGTGGACTCTGCGGAGGAACTGCTGGAGCTCTACGGCGGCAACGCGGCCATTGCCAAGGCGGTCTGCTACATCGACGCCGGCGTTTCGGCGGTGGGGATTGCCAACGGCGTGTTCATCTTCCTGCGCTTTCGGGAGCAGTGGATCGCCTGGTATATCAGCTCCATCGGCGAGGCGATCATCAATATCCTCTCCGGACAGTTTGTGCTCCTGGTGCTCAAGGTTGGCTACCTGACCAACACCACCTACGGCTACATCAAGTGGACCAAGTACATCCGCGCGCACAAGGATGCCCAGAAAATCGACACGATTTTTTAAACCCAAAGGGACTGCATCTGTCCGATGCAGTCCCTTTTTATGCCTTGGGACGGGGAACCTGATCCAGGGTAAAGCCGCGGCCGCTGACCTCTGTGACGTGACTGACCACGATGAAGGCGTGCGGGTCGATGGCAAGCGTTTTCTCCTTGAGCGCAAACAGGTCGCGGCGGTGGAGGATGGTCTGGACGGCGCAGGTCTGCTCCCGCAGATGCCCGCCCGTGACGTGGAAGAGCGTCGTGCCCCGGTTGAGCTCGTAGAGGATCATGTCGTTGATGGCCTGGTATTGCGGGCTGAAGATCTGCACCTGGATGCGCGATATGCCAGAGGCCAGAAAGCGGCTCATGACGAAGGAGTAACCAAGAATGACCAATGTGCCCTGCAAGATTCCTTGGACAGTGAAAAAGGGCGCCTGGAGCAGGACAATGAGCACATCTACAATGCTCAATAGCGGGCCCAGAGGCAGGCCAAATTTTTTGTGCAGCACCATAGAGATCACATCCACACCGCCGGAGCCAGCGCCCTGCCCCAGAATCAGGCTGATACCCGCGCCGTAGAGCAGCACCGCGCAGATCATGGCCAGCATTGGGTCTTCGCCGATGAGGCCGGCAAAGCCCTGCAGCCGCTCCATCAGCCAAAAGAGGATGGGATAGCTTACCACACCAAACAGGGATTTTATGGTGTAGGCCTTGCCCAGGAATATCAGCCCCAGCAACAGAAAAAAAGCTTGCAGCAGCGCAACGCCGGTGGAGGTGGGAAGCCCGAATGCTGCCTGCAGCGCCATGGCCAGGCCGGTCAATCCGCCGCCGACGAAACCAAAGGGGATGACAAAGAAGACCGCTCCCAGGGCGGTACAGAGGTTCCCCAGCAGTATATACCCCAGATGTTTAAACGTTTTGAACTTCATGGATCAGATCTCCTCTTTGATGCAAGCCGCATATCCCGCGGCAATTGAGTCCAGTCCCGGCGGAAACTGCGCCCGCGGGGCCGGAAATTCCGGACTCTGGGGCCGCCAGGCCGAGACGGCCCTGTTTGCAACCGCTATCATATGGCATGTATTGTAGCATACCGATGAGAAAATGACCAGGGTAAAATCCGGCAAACGCCTGCCTGCGGGTACTTGCGTTTTGCCCGGATGGTGCGTATAATCATAGGCAGAGATCAGCGCAGTTGCGCCCCAAAGCGAGACATAGGAGGCAAGGCAATATGACACACATCAACCTTGGAACGATTGGCAGTGGATTCATTGTACACAGGATCCTGGACGCAGCGGCGCGGACAGAGGGCATCTCCCTGGCGGCGGTATACTCCCGCAGCGCCGAGACCGGCCGGGCGCTGGCAAAGGAATACGGCGGGGCGGCGGTCTACACGGATCTGGACGCCTTTTTGGCGGACAAGACTGTGAACGTCGTCTATGTTGCCTCGCCCAACAGCCTACACTACAGCCAGGTCAAGGCTGCGCTGCGGGCAGGCAAGCATGTCATCTGCGAGAAGCCCTTTACGCCCACCCTGGCCCAGGCCCAGGAGCTGGTGACGCTGGCCCAGGAGCGGGGATTGATGCTTGTGGACGCTGTTCCCACGACCTACCTGCCCAATTATGAGCTTTTGCAGCGGGAGTTGCCAAAGCTTGGACGGGTGCGTCTGGTGCTGGCCAACTACAGCCAGTACTCCAGCCGCTATGATAAGCTCCTGGCGGGGGAGGTGCCCAATGTCTTTAATCCGGCTTTCCATGGCGGCGCGCTGATGGACATCAACTTCTACAATCTCTACCTGACTGTAGCTCTCTTTGGCCAGCCGGCGGAGGCAGTTTACTTCCCCAACCGCTGGAAGGACTTGGCAGACACCTCCGGCAGCCTCATCCTGCGCTATGAGGACTTCGTGGCCCAGTGCGCCGGGGCGAAGGACACCTGGGGCGTCAATTATTATCAAATTGAGGCAGAACAGGGCTATCTCTACATCGAAGATGGCAGCAACGGCCTGAAATCAGTCAGAGTGGTGACAAAAACCAGCGATGAGACCTTCAATGCCCAGCCGGACCCGGATCGCTGGTACTACGAGGTGCAGGCCCTGACGAGGCTGCTGCTGGCAGAGGACCGCGCGACCCTCAATGAACGCCTGAGGCTGATGCTGCGGGTTATTGAGACTCTGGAACAGGCAGGAAAATAAGGGATGAATGAGAGCCTGCTGCAAAGCAGAAGGTTTAAAGAGCATGCCCAATAAAAAGACCGAGAACCGCTTCAAAATAGCGGATCTCGGTCTTTTTTAGAGAGCAGGTTTTCCTCTTGGGGATAAAAGCTGCGTTGTACAGCAGGCTCTGCTATGCCGTCTCACAGGGGGTAATTGTGCAGTGCAAGCGCGGGATCGGTACGGAGCATGGCCAGGGAGTGCATCATGACGTACAGATTGTGCATCGTGCAGCGCTGGAGATCGCCCAGGCAGAGCTCGGGGGTGCGGTTCAGGCGGCCGCGGTAGACAACTGCCGTCCCTGCCTCGTTAAAACTGGCAAAGGCAGTGGTTGCGGGGGCGGTAAAGGGCTTGAAGTTCTTGCGATCAGAGAACAGGGCGCGCAGATTGCCGCCGGCGGTGTAGAGCGGCTGACCGTCTACCCGCAGCTCTTCGCCTTCGATGGAGGTCTCGTGGCCCGGGGCAATGGGGGCCTCGACGGTATCCGGGCCCTCGGGGTCGACGGCGAAGGAGTTCCATGCGGGGTTCTTGACCGGGAAGCCCGGCATCATTTCGACAAACACCACCTGGCCCCGCTCGTCAAAGCTCGGCATGACGGTCTGGACCGCCTGGAGGATATTGCTGCTGCGGCTGGGGCCGCCGGGCATGATGAGGTCGTTGCCTGCGTGCATGGACTTGCGCGGGGTGCTGCTGCCGCCGTTCCAGTCGGTCATGATAAGGCCCTTGAAGCCCCACTCGCCGCGAGCCAGGTCGGTGCACAGGTCGAAGCTGTCCGCCGTCGGGACGCCGTTGATGAGGTTATAGCTGGTCATGATGCTCATGGGCTGGGCTTCTTTGACAGCCATCTCGAAGGCCTTCAGGTAGATCTCGCGCAGGGCGCGCTGGTTGACGATGGTGTCCACAGCGTTGCGGTTAGTCTCCTGGTTGTTGGCGGCGTAGTGCTTGATGCACGCGCCGGTGCCGGGGAAGCTTTGCAGGCCCTTGGTGATCGCGGCAGCGCAGAGGCCGGCGACCAGGGGGTCCTCGGAGAAGTACTCAAAGTTGCGGCCGCAGAGAGGGTCGCGGTGGATGTTGATGCCCGGGCCCAGCAGGATCGCGATGTGCAGCTCAGACAGCTCCTCGGCCTGGCCGCGGCCGACGCGCTCGAGCAGCGCGGGGTCAAAGCTCTGAGCCAGCAGGGTGCCGACAGGCCACGCGGTGCAGAAATGG